>CAMBEV010000276.1 GCA_945865595.1 Nannocystis exedens
GAAAGGCAGCCCGAGCGATCGACAAGGCGGTTCGAATCGGGGTTCCTTCCATATGCGTGTGGGAGGTCGCGCTAAAAGCACAAGCGGGAAAGCTAAAGTTCGATCGACCCTACGACGCTTGGATCGATGCCGCGCTTTCACAGGACCCGCGTATTGAGTTGCTTCACCTTCTCCCACGGGTTGCCATCTGCGCGGTGCAGTTCTCTTGGGAGCATAGTGATCCCGCCGATCGATTTATCGTAGCGACCGCACAGGTACACGACGCGCCACTCGTCACTGCCGACGAGCGTATCCGCGAATCGCGGCTCGTGCGCTGCGTTTGGGACTGACGTACCCTGTCCATTGAGGTGAGCGACGCGTCCATGAACCCTCCGAGCGAAGTCAAGGTCACTGTGCAGCAGCTCCTCATGACGATGGTCGAGAAGGGCGCGAGCGACCTGCACATCACGTGCGGTGCACCGCCCATGTTGCGGATCGACGGTGCGATGGTGCCGCTCAAGTTGCCGCCACTCGGTCCGACAGAGACGAAGGCACTGTGTTTTTCAGTGCTCACCGAAGTGCAGAGGGCGCAGTTTGAGAAATCGAACGAGCTCGATCTCAGTTTCGGCATCAAGGGCCTGTCACGCTTCCGCGCGAACATCTTCACGCAGCGCGGAGCCGTGGCGGGCGCGTTTCGTACGATTCCCTTTCGGGTGGCGACGTTCGACGAACTTGGGTTGCCACCGATTGTGGCCGATTTTTCGAACAAGCCAAACGGGCTTGTGCTGATTACGGGACCGACGGGTTCCGGAAAGAGCACGACGCTCGCAGCGATCATCGACAAGATTAACGCTGAGCAGCGGCTTCACATCCTGACGATCGAAGATCCGATCGAGTTTATCCACCAACACAAGCTCAGCATCGTGAACCAGCGCGAGGTTGGCTCTGACACTGAAGGCTTCAAGCACGCGCTTCGGTACGTGCTGCGCCAAGACCCAGACGTCGTGCTTATCGGCGAAATGCGCGACCTTGAAACGATCGAGGCTGCGCTCACCATCAGTGAGACAGGTCACCTAGTGTTTGCGACGCTGCATACCAACGGCGCTGTCTCGACGATCAACCGCATCATCGATGCGTTTCCTCCGCACCACCAACCGCAGATCCGCACCAAGCTGTCCCTCGTGCTTCAGGGTGTCGTGTCGCAGCAGCTGATCCCACGCGCGGGAGTCCCAGGCCGCGTCCTCGCGGCTGAGGTGATGATCCCCAACGCTGCGATTCGCAACCTGATCCGCGACGACAAAGTTCACCAACTTTACAGTCAGCTGCAGATCGGCCAAGAAAAGCACGGCATGCAGACGCTCAACCAATCGCTGTACTCGCTCTACTCTCGCGGGTTCATCTCGCTTGAGGACGCGATTACGCGCGCGGGGGAGGTTGACGAGTTCAAAATGATGGTCGAGCGGCGCACCTCGATTATCCCGCTCTCGCGCCCACCGAGCACACGTTGAGCGCAGGCCGCATGCAAGAGTTATTGTTTAACGGGCCCTTACTCGCGCGGTCAGCTGAAAGAACCCCAATCTCGGGCCACGCTCCAGCAGCCCGGCTTGAACGCCCAGGTGATAATCGCGGAAGGTTCAAAAGTGCCCTCGAGCAAATTCATTTCGAGGATGTCGGTCGCCAGTAGAGGCAAGTTGAAGGGACGCTTCTTTCCTTCGAGATCCCATAACTGATAGCGATCGAGCGTGTCGATGGCACCACGCAGCGGTCCAAAGTCGAGCGCCGCGCAGGTGCGGACGAGCTCGCGTTTTTCCTTTGGGTGAATGAATCGCACCGAGAGGCGGCGTCGCTGCGCAATCGCGTCGAGGAACATCTGGTGGTCGACAGGCATGAGCCGTTCATACTCGGACTCGCATCGCTTTGCACTTGATTTGTGTGATGCTGCATCTTACAATTTCACTATGTTCACTATTACTATGAGCGCAAAAGGGCAATTCGTCCTACCAAAGGGCGTCCGTGAGCACATGAAACTTCTTCCTGGCTGCAAGGTCGATGTCACCGTTGACGATAAGAACCGGCTCATTCTCACGCCCGCGCTTCACGAGCCCGAGGCGCTTTTCGAAGACCGGCCGCGTGCGAAAAAGATCGTGTCGATCGAAGGCATGAACCGCGCAATTGGCGAGGCCGTGCGTGGCAGCGTTTGATACGAACGTCATCGTTCGCGTCCTGGTTGGCGATGACCCTGCGCAGACGCGAAAGGCCGAGCGCGCATTCGTATCGCACGCGCGCGGCGATGGCGTGTTCGTCTCGCTTATCGTGCTCGCGGAGGTCTCCTGGGTGCTCGCGGTTGCATACGCGTGGGATCGCGCGACGATCCATGACCGCATATCCCGGCTCGTACGGACGAAGGGCGTCATCATTGAAGAGCTCGAGATTGTGCAGCGCGCGCTCGATGAGTTTGCTGTTGGAAAGGCCGATCTCGCCGATTATCTCATTCTCGGTAAGGCCCGTGGGTTTGCTGACGGCGACCTTCTGACCTTCGACAAGAAGCTTTCGCGTGAAGCAGGCGTCACACTGCTTTGACTCTTTTCTTTCGTCTGCAGGGTTCGTAAGCGCGCGTGACACAAAATAAAACAGGCCACGCAACCCTCTTTCAAGCGAGAGGGGGTGCGTGGCCCATTTCGTTCACGAAGTTTACTTCTTGACGTCAGCGTAAACCGCGAATGCCGCTCCCTGTGGATCGAGCGCCATCACGATGCGACCGCCAGTCGGCACGTCCATGGGTCCCATAACGACCTTGCCGCCCAGCTCACGAATGCGATTGGCGGCGAAGTCAGCGCTGTCGACGTTCGCATAGAGGTTCCAGGCGGCGACTGGCATCGCCTCAGGCTTCTTCATGATGCCGCCGTAGGACTTGCCGGCCTGCCCGTACATTTGGTACGTGCCCATCTGGCCCATATCCATCGCGTTGGTTTTCTCCCAACCGAAGAGGGTCGAGTAGAACGTGTACGCGGCAACAGGGTCAGTCGTGTACAGCTCGTGCCACGAGAATTCGCCGAGCCCTGTGCCGTCGCCGCCGGGCTGCTCCATGCTGGGCTGAAACACAGCAAAGGCAGCGCCTTGCGGATCGGCAAGCACGGCGAATTGTCCGACCGTTGGAATGTCGGTAGTCGGCACGTAAACTTTCGCACCAAGTTCGGTCGCCTGCGCGACCGTTGCGACGATGTCCGGCGTGCCGATGTACGCGAGCCAATGGGGGGGCGCGCCCATCTTTACGGCTTCCTCAGGCAACTGCATCACGCCGCCGATGGGAGCCCGCGCGGTCTTCCACATCGTGTAGTCCATGGTCGACGGACCCGCGAACTTCTCGGTCGTCCAGCCGATCGCCTTCGTATAGAAGCTCTGTGCTGCCTTGGGGTCGGTCGTCATGAGATCGTACCAGACGAAACGGCCTTTGAGATTTGACATGAGATACCTCCGGGTTGGGACGAGCACGCCTACCATAACCTTCCTTAACTGACTACGCTCGCGCCCAATGAAACGCACCGTCATCGCCACTGCCCTCGTTGCCACGCTCATCGGATGCGAGGACGCAGCGAAGAAGCCCGAGGTTCCTCCTGTCGCAACGGAGCCTGCAGCGGCTGTACCTGTCGTCATCGCTCCAAAGGCAATGGCGATTCCGAGTGAGCCCGCGAAGCCGAGGGAGTGTGCGCCGGGGCCCGCGCTTGTGCTGGCCGACTTGGACCTCGAGTCCGAACTTCGCGCCAAGTTGAACAAGCCGACCGGCGCGCTCAAAATGGCCGACCTCGCAAGCGTGCGCGCGATCAACCTGAAGAAGCGTTCCCTCGACGCGATCGACGCGTGCATTTTTCCGAAGATGACGGGTCTCAAGAGCTTGTCGCTGCCGCAGGGAACGTTCCGCGATCTGTCGCCGCTCAGCAAGCTGACGCAGCTCGAGTCGCTTCGCGTAGCAATCAACGAAGTTGACGATGTGAGGCCGCTCGAGAGGCTCACGGCGCTCGATCGTCTCGACCTAGGCAAGACGAAGGTGAAGGACGTGGCGCCCCTCGCGGGCCTGGTGAACCTCACCGAGCTCACGTTGGACGATACGGAAGTGATGGACCTCTCGCCGCTCGCAAAGCTGAAGAAGCTCGAGAAGCTCAGCATCAAGCACACCAAGGTGGCCGACGTGAGTCCGCTCAAAGACCTCACGAAGCTCAAGTTTCTTTACATTGAGGAGTGCCCGATCACCAACCTTGATTCAATCAACGGGCTGACTTCGCGCGGACTCAAGATCGTGAACAAGTGACGGCGCATAAACGGTTTGGTGTTGGTCACGCCCGCCCCGCTTTCCGCCCCACATTCACCGCCCGCCCCGCGCTCGGGCACACGTCCGCGACGCCGCACTTGTCGCACTGCGGCTTCACGGCGCCGCAGATGCGTCGCCCGTGGAAAACCAGTGTGTGACTCGCGCGGTCCCAATAGTCGCGCGGCAACAGCTTGCACAACGCGATTTCGATCGCGCCCGCGTCGGTCTCCTTGGTCCAACCGAGCCGCTGGCTGATGCGCATCACATGCGTGTCAACGACCACGCCCTCAGGCGCGCCAAATGCAACTCCGAGTACGACATTTGCGGTCTTGCGCCCAACGCCAGGCAGTTCCACAAGTTGACCAAGTGACTTCGGCACCTGACCGCCGTGCATCTCGACGAGCATCGAAGCGAGCTTCACAATGTTCTTCGACTTCTGGCGATACATCCCGATCGTCGAAACCAAAGGCTCGACGTCGAGCGGCGTCGCCTTCGCAAGCGCCTGTGCCGTCGGGTACTTTGCGAACAGGGCAGGGGTCGCCTTGTTCACCGCAACGTCGGTGGTCTGCGCACTCAGCACCGTGGCAACAATGAGCTCGAACGGGTTCCTGTGCACGAGCTCGCAATGCGCGTCAGGATGAATCGCGAAGAGCCGATGCAACGTCTCGACCGCACGGCCCTTCGCTTCGTTTGCGGTGATGCGCTTGGGTGGAGTTGGAGTCACGAGTCTCAGTTGAGCGTCGGATCGGGTGCAGGTGGCACCATGCTCGGCGTGCCTTCACCCTCTCCGCCCTCACCCACGTCAACTTCCGCCTCGGCAAGGCGCTCAAGCGCAACAATGCGCTCGCCTTCTTCGAGCGTCATGAGCTTCACGCCCTGGGCATTGCGGCCTG
>CAMBEV010000277.1 GCA_945865595.1 Nannocystis exedens
CCAGCGACGTTACATAAAACGTCGAGACCTCCCCACTGTTGCCATGCCTCATCGATCGCTGCCTCCCACGCTTGTCGACTCGTCACATCAAGCGCTCGCAATTGCGCTCCGTGGGTGCGGTGCGCCGCGAGGACTTCCAGGCGAAGATCGGTCGCCATGACGCGCGCGCCATCCTGAAGCAGGCGTGTCGTGAGCGCCGCTCCAATGCCGCTGGCGGCACCTGTAACGAGGACCCGGGGTTTGCTCAGCATGAAGGCGCAGTGTAGTCGTGGGCGGCGATGCACATCGATCGTTCTCGCTTTCTAGCCCTCACGGCCTTACTCGCGACCGGATGCGGCGCCGGGCGCGACATTCGACAAGTCACGATAGTTGACCTTCCACCCGCTCCTGCGAGCGATGCGGGCACCGACGCGACGATGCCCGATAAGGTCGCCGCCGCGAACGAAAGCTATCCGGCAGACGAGGCGTATCCGCCCGACGAAGGCTATCCACCTGGCGAGGGCGTGGGCCTGCAGAAGGCCTATCAACCGTGCGGACAGTCGAGCCGCTCATTCAGCACCGGGAAGACGGGGTGCGCCGACACGAACGGCAAGCCCCTTGACTGTAAATCACCGGTGCCAGGCACAGGCGCAGAGTTCGCGGCCGAAAAGTGCTTCAGTTACGCGCAAGCCATGCTGCCTGGCGTCGCTCGTCGCGCGCAAGGCTGCCTCAAAAAACTCGGACGAGCGCCCGACAGCTGCGCGGTCTATCGCTGCGGCAGCGACGCCCTCATGGACGCGTGTGTTACAGCGAAGGCCACCGCGGCTTGCAAGCGACTCCAATTGCCGGCGAACGAATGCGCGTCGTACCTCTCAGGGCTTAACGACAAGGGCCTTCGGTCGGTCGAGGGCTGCGCGAAAAAAGCGGGCGCGCCTCTAACGATCGAAGAGCTCTACTCGTGCGTCGAATCGCTTTAACGCGACAAACGCTAGATTATGTCGACTGATTGTGGTTGTTTTTCGGGGATCATGGTCGACCTTCGCCGAAACGCTGCAAGCAGTCTCCCGGGCATCCTCACGAGCATTCTCACGGTGGCGCTCCTCGGCGTAAGTCTTGGAGCGAACAGCGCGGGCTGCGCCAACGCCGACGTAACGGATGGACGGTTTGACTCGGGCACGCTGGCTGCCGCCACCGACAGCAGCGCCCCTGCGGAAACGGGCCCAGCAGCCAACCCCCTTCCCGCATTGACTAGCCTGACGCCATCTGAAGCCGAAGTCGGCGGCACCGGCCCTTCGATCGCCGTCAAGGGAAGCGGGTTCATGCAGAAATCCGTTGTTCGCATCGACGGCAACGATGTCGCAACGACGTACGTAAGTGACACTGAGCTCAGCGCAAAGATCGCCGATGCGCTCCTCGCAAACACCCGCACGCTCAAGGTAACCGTCTTTACGATTGCCGCTGCAGGCGGTGGTGGTGGCGGCGGCGACTCCTCTGCGCTCGATTTCAACGTCGTCAACCCTGTACCCACGCTCTTGGCGCTTGCTCCCACCAGCGCACTCGCCGGCTCGTCGGACACGACGCTCACGTTGACGGGCACCAAGTTCGTCAGTGGATCGATCGCCGTCTTCGACGGGGCTGACCTCACCACAAGCTTCGTGAACAGCACGACGCTGACAGCTTCGATTCCGGCGGCCAAGTTACTCGGTACCGGCAGTTATCCGGTCACCGTGACGAACCCCGTGCCCGGCGGCGGCACGACGCAGAACATCGCATTCACGGTGACGAATCCCACCGTGACGATCGCGGGTATTTCGCCCGGGTACGCTACGACTGGTGATCCCAACACGAGCCTCATCGTTTCAGGCTCGGGCTTCATCCCCACTTCCGTCGTCAACTTCAACGGCAAGGCATTGCCAACGAGCTACGTCAGCAACAACCGAGTCGACACGGTCATTCAGGCAAGTTCGTTGACGACAGCCGGCAGCTACCCGGTCACGGTGACGAACCCCGCCCCTGGCGGCGGAACGAGCGCGCCTGCTTCCTTTGAAGTGCGCTTCCCCGCTCCCAAGATCACCACCATGAGCCCTTCAAGCGCCGCAACCGGAGCGGCGCCCGTCACCATCACGGTCACGGGCAGCGGCTTTGTTTCGTCACAGTCGCAGATCTATATCGACAACGTTGCGACCACCACGACGTTCGTGAGCGCAACGCAGCTGAAGGCGACAATTCCAGGCAGCAGCCTTGCGACTGCCGGCACGCTCAACATCAAGGTTGTCACCGCAGACCCTGGTGGTGGAACGTCAAATGTCTTGACGTTCTCGGTTTCCAACCCGACGCCGTCGATCACCACGGTTTCTCCGACCGCGATCATTTTGGGTTCGGCACAAACCACCATCACAGTGAATGGCTCCGGCTTTTACGCGGGGTCGCGCGTGAGGGCGAATGGCACATCCCTCACAACCACCTACGTGAGCTCGGTCAAGCTAACCGCGACCGTCCCAACGAGCATGATTTCCGCGTCCGGCGCGCTTTCGATCACGGTGCTCAATGCAGCTCCCGGGGGAGGCACGTCGAACGCCGGGCTCATTCTCGTCGGCTGCGACACCATTGGCGTGGACGTCGAGCTCAACGGCATAGGCATCACCCAAGAGGTCTTTCCGACGTACGACGCCACCTACACCTACGCGCGCTTGGCAGCAGGCACGTGCCCTATCACGCTGAGCACGACCTCGACGCAAGCGTCACGCATGCTCATCGTTCAGAACACTTCGAACGCCCCTGCAACGCTCTCCACGTGGGCCAACTGCACGGGCACCGCGTCGTACGACGCCTTTCTCACCGTCTATCGGCGCGCGACCCGTCCCTCCTCGGCAGCCGATCGTCAAGAGTGCACGGGCATCGTCAGCGAAGGAAAAAATGGCGCAGTCACCGCGGCGGTCAGCCCTGAGCCCGGAGCATCGAATTGGTGTCCCGGTCTCACCAAGACGAACGGTTACGGGATCACGATCGGGGTCTGCGAGCGTTTGGTCGTCCACATTCAGCCGTACAGTACGACAAGCACCGCCTACCCGCCGCCACCGTCGATCAAGATGAAGATTGAGTAGCGGTTCACGCGCGCTCGTCCGTCGGTTACGAAGCGGCCCGCTCGTGGTGCGCGGTCGTCGCTTCATACACGTCAGGGAAGAGGCGGCCACAGTCAACGCACTGCACAGCTGGCACCGCGGCCTTGGCGTCCATGTGCGACACATGCACCTTGATCGCGCGGACACTCGGCATCAGTTCGGCACCACACTCAGAACACTCACGGCTCATACCCCGAGTTGAACGGCCACCCGCGCGTGAACCTGAGCCCAGAATGCACCTGTGTGAGGGAGTCGAGACGCATTCATCCCAATTTACGCCGGCCGGTGCTGAACGGTAATCGAGCAGACTACACGCTGCCACGGACAAGGCGTCGCACGCCACTTGCGCCCGCGACCAACACGATGTCGGAGCGCCCGCAAAACAATCCCGTCTCGACGACGCCCGGGACGGCATGTAACACGGCGTCAAGCTCCCTAGGGCTCGCGATCGGGCCCGTCGCGATATCGTAAATAAAGTTGCCTGAATCGGTCTTCCACGGCTCGCCGTTCCGCATGCGCATAGCGACCCCACCGAACCTCTTGAGCTGCGCGGCCGTTTGCGCGTGCGCAAAGTGGAGCACTTCGACCGGAACGGCCCACTGCTCGCCGAGCTGCGCTGACAGTTTTGATTCGTCAACAATGATGACGTTTCGTTTGGACGCAAAGTTGACGATCTTCTCGCGCGTTTGAGCGCCACCGCCACCTTTGATCAAATGGAGGTCGCGATCCACTTCGTCCGCACCATCGACCGTCACGTCAATGACCCACGGCCCCTCATCGCCCAGAAGCGGAATGCCTAGCGACCGCGCCAGCGACCGGCTCGATTCCGACGTGGGAACACCGACGTACTTTGCGCCCTCGCTCACCGCACGCGCCAGCGCTTCAATGAAAAATCGCGTCGTCGACCCAGTCCCGAGCCCGATGATGCCCTCGCTCGGCAACTCAGCGAGTGCAGCTTCTCCTGCGATTTTCTTTGCGTCGTCTTGCGCCATCCACAAGCCTGTACCGAGGCTTTGTCCCGATCGCAACGCCCCTGTTACGCTCGCGGCCATGTCGACTTCGCCGCGTTGGTTACTCTTCGCGATTGCTCTCATGCTCGTCGCGCTCTCGGCATTCACGCTGAGCGCGATGCTCACACCGCTCGTACTCGCCGCATGGGTAGCCACGCTTGCCCAACCGATGGCAAAACGGTTCGAACGAACCTTCGGGGGCCGTGAACGCATCTCAGCCATGCTGACCGTCGCGCTCGTACTCAGCGTGCTCATTCCCCTTGCATTCACGTTGGTGTCACTCGGAGCGGCTGCCATTGAGCTTGTGGCCAAGGTTCGTCAATCCCATGAACTCAATGACGCGCTCACTTCCATCGTTCAACAAAACGACTCTGCGGGTGACGCGGGTATGCTCCTTAGCCCTGCGAAAGCGCTGGAACTTGCTCGCAGTTACGGCAGCGGCGCGTGGAAAACGCTCGCGAGCGTTGCAGGGGCAGGAGCGCACGCAATCTTTGCAGGGCTGATCTTCATCATCGCATTGTACGAGTTCTTGACGAATGGTGACGAGCTCTGGGCATGGGGCAAAGCGCACATGCCGCTCTCGAGCACGCACGCCGACCGCTTTGCAGCCGCGTTCCACGAGACGGGTCGCGGCCTCGTTGTGGGTCTCGGACTGACTGCGCTGACTCAGGGTGTGATCGCTACTGTGACGTATGCGATCTTGGGTGTGCCGCGCGCGCTCGTGCTCGGCGTCCTCACCTTCTTCGCAGCGTTCATTCCGTCAGTTGGGACGACGCTCGTCTGGCTACCGGTCGCGGTGGGCCTCGCACTCACGGGGCACCGCGGTCAGGCGATCGCGATGGCCGTGATCGGCCTGGGCGTCATTGGCACGGTCGACAACTTCTTGCGGCCCTACCTCGCCAAGAAAGCGAACTTGCGATTGTCCGTGTTCACGCTGCTCCTTGCGATGTTCGGTGGCTTCGCGGTCATGGGTAGCGCGGGGCTCCTCTTTGGGCCGCTCGTCGTGCGCCTTGCGCGCGAGGCGCTCGAAATCACGAAAGACGAGGGGCTCACT
>CAMBEV010000278.1 GCA_945865595.1 Nannocystis exedens
CCTTGTACGAAGAGACGGCCTCTGTCGTGGGGGCGGTCGTGGGGGCAGGCGCCGATTCAGCCGGCTGCGTCGGTTCGGTTGCAACGGACGGCTCGCTCGAATTGCCGCAGCCGCTCATGAGAACGCTCAAGAAGAAACTGGTAGGGAGTAGGGCGCGCATTGGCGAGTGGTGTAGCAGCTCGAACCCACACGTGAAAGCCCCGAGATCTGCGGCGGGTCCCCGTTTGGGCGACGCGCGTTCTTGTGTTGTGCAAGTAGCCATAGCCAAGTCGAAACCACGCGACGCGAACCCCATAGGAGAACTCAATGAAAGCGAAAATCCTTGCAGCACTCATGATCGTCGTCGCAGCCTGCACCATCGGATGTGCGATCGAGCCCATCGACTCGAGCGACGAAGCGGCTGGCGTCGATCAACAAGCGGCCAAGAGGAAGCCCAGGAATTGTTCCGGCACTCAAGGATGCGCGTTTGCGGCTTGCTACGACGGTTGCCTCCCGACCAGCAACACAGACTACTGCCGGGAGTATTGTAAGTGCCGCGTTTACGACAAAGGGAGCGATATGCAGTGCCAGATGTCAAACCCCTACATCGACATCAAGCTGTAATCACACGGTGATGCGCGAGCTCAGGCCGCGCGGGGTATTCGATGGCGGTTCGCCCAAGCTTGGTGCGCGGCGAGCCCGATGGCTTCGAGACCCGGAAGGAGTACGTTCATGATTTTCAATCAGGGGCCAGGGGCGGACCTGCCATGACCAGCGTCCGCCTTGGCCTGCGAGAGAACCTCGCGCAGTTCTCCTTGCTCGTCGTCGTCAACGCCTTCGTCGGTGCGATGGTGGGCATGGAGCGCACCATCCTCCCGCCGATCGCTGAGCAAGAGTTCCACCTTTCGGCGAAGACCGCGGTCCTGTCGTTCATCGTCGTGTTCGGCGTGACAAAGGCGCTCACGAATTACCTCGCAGGGCGTCTCTCGGATCGCTTGGGTCGCAAGCATGTGCTTGTCGGCGGTTGGCTCGTGGCGGTACCGGTCCCGTTCCTTTTGATGTGGGCCCCAAGTTGGACGTGGGTGCTTGTCGCAAACGCCCTGCTTGGGGTGAGCCAAGGGCTGACGTGGTCGACCACGGTCATCATGAAGATCGACCTTGCAGGCCCAGAGAAGCGGGGGTTCGCGATGGGGCTCAACGAGTTCGCCGGCTACTTCGCAGTCGCGGGCAGCGCGCTCGCGACCGGCTTCATCGCCGCGCACTATGGCCTGCGTCCCGAGCCTTTTTATCTCGGCGTAGCCTTCGCAGCGATCGGACTCTTCCTTTCCGTATTCTTCGTGCGGGAGACGAAGCATCACGTTGCCGCCGAGGTAAAAATCAACGGAGGCCCGCCCCTCGAAAACATGCCCACGCAGCGCGAGGTCTTCTGGCGCACCACCTTTCTCGACAAGAATCTCTCGAGCGTCAGCCAGGCCGGACTCGTCAACAATCTGAACGATGGCATGGCGTGGGGTCTGTTCCCGCTTCTCTTCGCTGCGGCGCAAATGAACCTTGGGCAGGTAGGCACGCTCGCCGCGATCTACCCGGCCACGTGGGGCATGGCGCAGCTCGTCACTGGGGCGTGGTCGGACCGCGTCGGGCGCAAGTGGCTCATCGCTTGCGGCATGTGGGTCCAAGCGGTGGGCATCGTTCTCGTTATTCTTGCGAGCGAATTTGCAGGGTTCGCAACGGGAGCCGCGCTGCTCGGCATCGGAACCGCAATGGTCTATCCCACGTTGCTCGCGGCCATTGGGGACGTCGCGCATCCGTCGTGGCGTGCGTCTTCCGTAGGCGTGTACCGACTTTGGCGCGACCTTGGTTATGCCATTGGAGCGCTCCTTGCGGGCGTGACCGCCGATGCGTTTGGGCTGGCTGCGGCGATGTGGCTCGTTGCGGCGCTCACGTTCGCGTCGGGGCTGATCGTTGCGGTGCGGATGCGCGAAACGTTGCGGAGCCCGACAGCGCAAGGAGCATGATCATGTGAAAGACCCTCTTGCTCCAAGGCCTAGCCAGACCTATTATAAGACGTATGATAAAGAACTGCCGCGGGATGCGCCTCGCGTTGCCCCCAGCGTTCCCTCGGCTTGCTCTTGTCGCACTGCTTGCGCTGATTTCGTGTCAACGCGCAACGCCAGAGGCGACCGCGTTTCAGGGCGTCGTCGAGTTTGACGAGCGCGTGCTCAGCTTCGAAACGGGCGGGCGCGTGGCGACTGTTTCCGTTCAGCGGGGAAGTGCGGTTCGCGCGGGCGATGCGGTCGCAACGCTTGACGACACGCTCGAGCGTACAGCCCGCGAAAGCCGTGAGGCGGAGGCCAACGTGGCGCGTGCGCGCATGGCGCTTGTGCGCGCCGGGAGTCGACCGGAGTCGATACGTGCAGTCGATGCGCAGATTCGTGCCGCGAAGGCGAACGAAGAATTGCTCACGAAGAAGGTTGAGCGTGAAACACGTTTGCTGGCCGAGGGTGCAACGCCGCAGTCTGCGTTTGACGAGATCGACGCAAGACGCAAAGCCGTAACTGCGGAGCGTGAAGCCCTCGAGCAGCGTGCGAGTGAGTTGAAGAACGGTGCGCGCAAACAGGAGATCGATAGTGCCGAGGCCCAGGTGACCGTCGCGGGAACGGCCGTGAAGCTTCAATCTGAACGCCTCTCGCGATACAGCTTGCGCGCTGGTGGCGATGGCACCGTCCTCGACGTTCATGTCAAGACGAGCGAGATGGTCGGCGCGGGCGCGCCCGTTGTGACCCTCGCGGACATTGCGCACCCGTATGTCGACGTGTTCGTGCCTCAGGCTCGGATCGAGGGCATCGCCGTGGGGGCTAGCGCGGCGATCCGGGTTGATTCCGTTTCTTTACCACTGCGCGGGGAGGTCGAAAACGTGGCGCGACGCACAGAGTTTACGCCGCGTTACCTTTTCAGCGATCGAGAGCGGTCGAGCTTGGTCGTGCGCGTGCGTGTGCGCGTCGATGACCCCGAGCACCGGCTGCACGCCGGCATTCCCGCGTTCGTCACCATCGATCGTAACGCCAAGGTACCGGCCCGATCGGCGTCATCAGCTTCCGTGGGCGCACCGTGAGCGTGCCCGATCCGCACGGCGGCGAGCCCATCATCGTCACCGAGCATCTCGCGCGCCACTTCGGCAGCCTCGTAGCCGTACGGGATGTCTCGCTGTCCGTTCGCCGGGGAGAAGTCTTCGGCGTGCTCGGCCCCAACGGTGCCGGCAAGTCGACCACCATTCGCATGCTCTGCGGAATTCTCGATCCGACGAGCGGTCGTGGCACGGTCGTTGGCTTCGACATCGCGCGCGACGCTGAGCGCATCAAAGAGCGCATCGGCTACATGACCCAGCGCTTCAGCCTCTACGAAGATCTCACCGTGTTTGAGAACCTTTGGTTCTTCGCAGGGATCTACGGCGTGCCGTTTCGCAAGCGGCGCCAGCGCATCGACCAGGTCCTTGTACGGACGGGCCTTGATGCGCGTCGCGATCAGCTCGCAGGCACGCTCTCCGGCGGGTGGAAGCAACGAGTCGCGCTTGCGAGTGCGACTATCCACGAGCCGCCGCTGCTCTTCCTCGACGAACCCACGGCCGGTGTCGACCCGGTGAGCCGTCGCGAATTCTGGGACGAGATCCATCGGCTCGCAGCCGATGGCACGACGATTCTTTTGACCACGCACTACATGGATGAAGCCGAGCGATGCCATCGACTCGCGTTCATTTTTCATGGCGAATTGCTCGATACGGGCACCCCCGACGAAGTGGTCGAACGGAGGCACCTGCGGGTCGCCGAGTTTGAGGTGCAGCGAGCAACGGCCGCCGCAGATGCCCTGCGCGCCCACCCCCTCGTCGATGAAGTAGCGCACTTTGGCGACTTCCTGCGGGTAGCGACACGCAACAACTCCGACCCGCAAACGGTGGTGACCGAGGTGCTTTCGAAGCTCGCCATCGACGTGCATCGCTACCGCGAAGCGCGGGTCACGGTGGAAGATGCGTTCGTCTCGATGGCGAGGGCGTCATGATGGGGCGCCTGGGCGTCATCGCGTGGAAAGAGTTCCGCCAGCTCCGGCGTGATCGACTCACCCTCGCCATGATGGCGGTCTTGCCGGTGATGCAGCTCCTCTTGTTCGGTTACGCGATCAACACCGACGTGCGCCACATCCCGACGGTTGTGTACGACCAAGACCAGAGCGCGCAGTCACGTGATCTCGCGCGCAGCCTTGCGGCCACGACGTTCTATGACGTTGTCGGGCAAGTGCATGGCTACGACGAGATCGAGCGGTCGCTGCGCTCGGGAAGCGCCAAGGTCGCACTCGTGATCCCCCCGCGCTACGCATCGGATCTCACGCGCGGGAAAAGTACGCAGGTGCAGCTCGTCGTGGACGGTTCCGATCCGCAAACAGTTGCGAGCGCTACCAACACCGCAGCATCGCTTATCGCCGCGCGATCGGGCGATATGCTCGTCAAGCGCCTCCGCAGCGCCGGGGCCTCGGCGAACGGTGCGCCGATCACGCTCGAGGCCAACACTTGGTACAATCCCGACCTCCGCACGGCGGTCTACATCGTCCCAGGCCTCATCGGTGTGCTCCTCACGATGACGATGGTCATGCTGACGGCGATGGCGGTCGTGCGAGAGCGCGAACGCGGCACACTGGAGCAACTCATTGTCTCGCCGGTGCGCAACGTTGAGCTCGTCGTCGGCAAGATTCTTCCGTACGTGATCATTGGATATGTGCAGATTACACTTATTCTCGGAGCTGGCCGCATCATCTTCGACGTGCCTTTCGTGGGATCGATTCCGTTGCTGTACGCGATGGCGTTCGTGTTCATCGCCGCGAACCTCGCCCTGGGTTTGTTCTTCTCGACGCTGGCGAAGACGCAGCAGCAGGCGATGCAGATGTCGTTCTTCTTCATGCTGCCGAACATCTTGCTGAGTGGCTTCATGTTTCCATTTGAGGCGATCCCCCGGCCTGCGCAGTGGCTCTCGCAGGGGCTGCCACTCACGCACTTTCTGCGGATCGTGCGCGGCATCACGCTAAAGGGCAGCGGTTTTGCCGACTTTTCAGGTGAGCTTGCGTGGATGGTCTGCATCCTCTGCGTACTCGTCCTTATGGCCTCGATGCGGTTCTCAAAGAAGATCAGCTAAT
>CAMBEV010000279.1 GCA_945865595.1 Nannocystis exedens
AATCTTGCCTGTCTCATCGAACGCAACCGCACCACGCATGATGGGCTCGCGGTCTCCCGGAAGCACAGCGTCGGCAGAGACGATTCGAATCATGCAACCCACGGCTTATCATGTGGGCTGCACTGACAGGAGTCAGAAGCCTTGGCACCCTTGCCTTCACCGCTTACGACGTGTGCCATGAAGCCTGGCGACCACCCCGACTTTTTCCGCCTCCCCGCGCCCGAGGGGCGATCGAGAGAGAGCACGCTCGTGCTCGACAAGGCCGGTGCCTTCTGGCACGACGGCGCAAGAATTGAGCATGCTCCGCTCGATCAGGCGTTGCGTCAGTGGATCGGGCGGCACCCCCACGACGGCCGCTATATTCTCACCAACGGGTACGATTGGACGTACCTCACGGTCGAGGACGTGCCCTACCTCGTGCGCAGCACTCGCCTGACGGACAGCGCGATCGAGCTCCTCCTGAACGACGGAACCGAGGAAGCATGGGGCATCGACCGCACAACCGTGGACACCGCGGGCCGCTTGCAGGTCATGGTGAAACTCTCTTCGCCGTTTGGCCCCTTCCCCGCGAAGTTCAGCAGCCACGCGCAACAGGGCCTGGAACCCCTGCTTCACGAAGAGGGTGGGCGCATCGTGATTCGCACCGACTTCGGCACATTTCCGCTACCATGCGAGCACAATGCGCCTGCTCATCGCCGATAAACTTCACACCCGCGCCATCGAAGAGTTGCGCGCGCTCCCGGTCGACGTCGTTTACGAACCCGAAGTAACGAAAGAGACTCTCGACAAGCACATGTCGGGCGTCGGCATCTTGGTGGTTCGCTCCACCGAAGTTACCGCCGCAGCAATCGAAGCCGCAAAACAACTCAATCTGATCGTGCGCGCCGGCGCCGCGTTCGGCAGTATTGACGTGCGGGCCGCCAGCCGCAAAGGCATCTTCGTCGCGAACTGCCCTGGCAAGAATGCCTCTGCTGTTGCCGAGCTTGTTTACGGGTTGATGATCTCCCTCGACCGCCGCATCCCTGATGCCGTTGCAGCGCTGCGAGCGGGTGGCTGGGAACGCGCCGAATTCAGCAAGGCCGAGGGACTCTCAGGCAAGACGCTCGGCATCGCAGGCTTTGGCGCAATTGGTCGCGAGGTCGCGGCGCGCGCGAAGGCGTTCGGCCTCACTCCCATCGCTTGGAGCCGTTCACTCACCCCAGCGAAGGCAGCAGAGGCAGGCGTCGGCTATGCCGCGTCGCTCGACGAGCTCGCCACTCGGTCAAATATCTTGACCATGCACCTGCCTCTCACAGACGCAACGACGAAGATCGTCAGCAGGCCAGTGCTGTCGCAACTGGCTCCCCGCTCGATGTTCATCAACACGGCACGCGCCGATCTGGTCGACACCGACGCCCTCATCGAAGCCGTCGAGAAGAACAAGCTTCGCGTCGCGGTCGACGTCTACAAAGACGAACCCAAAGGCACATCGATCTACGAAAACCCGCTGTTGAAGGCAAAAGGGCTCGTGTACGGCACTCCGCATATCGCAGCCGCCACCGATCAAGCGCAACTCTCCGTCGCAACTGAGGCAGTCCGAGTGATTCGTTCGTTCTTGCTCGAAGGCACCCTCCCAAACGTCGTCAACGTGTCGAGCGCACCCTCGGGACGCTTCCAAATGGTCATGCGGATGGCCGACAAGGTCGGCACGTTCGCCAATGTGCTCTCAGTCCTCAAGCGCCACGGCATCAACGTCGAGGAGGTCCACAACACGACGTTCGAACACTCCGGGGCTGCGTGCGCCAAGCTGCGTATTGTGACGCGCCCCTCCGAAGCGTGCATCTCTGAGATTCGCGCGTTCGAAGAGGTGCTGCACGTTGACCTGATCACGCTTCCGATTTTTGCATGATCGTGATGCGTTACATTATCGTGGCGGCAGTCATGCTGGGCGCCAGCGCGACGGCATGCAAGGGCTCGTCGTCAGTCGATTCGGGCATCCAAGCGGCGACTAGCGGCGATGCACTGCCCGGCGCTGCGCACAGTGACGCAAGCGGCCTTGCGGACGCGGGGGCTTCCGACGCTTCACCCCACGACGCTGCCCTCGTCACCGACGACGAGACTGTCGTTCCGATGACGAGCGAAGAGTGGGTCACGCGCAGCAAGCATCTGGTGGAAGCGGTCGCCGCCGATAACCCGGAGCTCGCGATCGATTTTTTGCTTTCGAAGGACGCCTACACCCAGCTTTATGCCGAGTACGCCAAAAAAGACGCGACTCGCGCTTGGGAGCGTCACATGAAGAAGCCGTTCGAGCGCGCCATCCACCGCCTGCATCGTCGACGCCACAGCAAGGACGCCAAGTTCGGGCGTTTCGAGCTAGGAACACGGCTCGTCAAGGGCCCTGTCGGCAAGGGCAAGCAAAGGCGCCATGTCTGGCACGCACGCGGATCGAGAATTTTTTACACGATCGAGGGCCGCGAGCACCACATCGCCATTCGGGAAATGATCGCGTGGCGAGGCGCCTGGTACATCTCGCGCCTACGCCAGTGAGGGCAATGAGGCCAATGAGGCGGACGTTATGTCAAGCATGTTGACGATCACTCGGGCTTGCGTTCCGCGAGTTCGCGATCGACTTCGGAGAGCAGCTCCTGCACACGCATGGCGTTGTCCTGACCGCGATCGAACATGAATCGGAACTCTGGCGCGATGCGCAACCCCAAGCGACGGCCGATCGCTCCGCGAATGCGGCGACCAAAGCGGAATAGCCGCGTCGTCACGAGCTTGAGGTCGGTGGGCTCGTCGCTGACTGTCAATGTTCGGAAGTAAACGCGCGCAAGACTGAGGTCATCCGTTAGCTCGACGCGCGAGATGACGATGCCCATGAGCATGGGGTCGCTCACTTCTCGCGAGAGTGCCTTCGCGAGCTCTTCGCGCACGCGTTCGGCGACGCGCAAGGAACGCATGCTGCCCTCTTTGCTCACCACCGAACCTCCCTAACTGTTAATTCGCCCACGCGGTTCTCTGCTTGTTCAAGTCCGACACTCCCAAGCCTCACGTGGGTAACGACTCAATCAAAGCTTTTGCTTGATTTCTTCGATCTCGTACGCCTCGATGACGTCCTTCTCTTTGAGATCGCTGTAACCGTCTAGACTGATGCCGCATTCGAAGCCTTCGAGGACTTCTTTCGCGTCGTCCTTGAAGCGACGAAGGGCGGCCATCTTGCCTTCCCAGAGCACGGCGCCTTCGCGGAGCAAGCGAGCCTTGCCGCCGCGTCGCACCAGGCCATCCAGGACGAATGAGCCCGCAATTCCCTGGCCCTTGACCTTGAAGAGCTGGCGAACTTCTGCGTGCCCCAGCACCTTCTCTTGGAGCGTGGGCGGAAGTAGACCCTCCATCGCGGCCCTCACCTCGTCGACGGCATTGTAGATGATCGAATAGGCGCGGATCTCGATCTTGTTCTCGTCGGCGAGCGACGCGGCCTTGCCAGCTGGACGCTGGTTGAAGCCGATGATGATGGCCCTCGCGGCAACGGCGAGGTTGACGTCACCTTCGGTAATGGCACCGACGCCAGCATGAATGATCGACAGGCGTGCTTTGTCACAGGTGAGCTTCGAAAGCGCTTCGGCCAATGCTTCTACCGAACCCTGCACATCGCCCTTGATGATGACGCGCAGCTCTTGCTGACCCGATTCGCTGATGCGTCTGGAGAGCTCTTCGAGCGAGACCTTCGCCGTGGCAGGCACCATGCTCTTGGCCATCTTGCCCTTGCGTTGCTCGGCGATTTCTTGAGCTTTCTTCGGATCCTTGACGACGTGAACTTGATCGCCCGCGTTGGGAACATCGGAGAGGCCCAAGATTTCAACGGGTGTGGACGGCCCCGCTTCGTGAACTTGCTTGCCGTGTTCGTTCGTCATTGCGCGAACCTTGCCGAAGCCCGCACCTGCCAGTACGAGGTCGCCGACACGCAAGGTGCCATCCTGAATCAGAACGCGCGCGACCGGTCCGCGGCCGCGATCGAGCAACGCTTCAAGAACGGTGCCGCTTGCGGCGGTCTTTGGATTAGCGATGAGCTCGAGCATTTCGGACTGCAAGCCGACCGCATCGAGCAACGCAGGGATACCCTCACCGGACAGGGCCGACACGTGAAGGAACATCGTGTCGCCGCCCCACTCTTCGGCCTGCAGACCCAGCTCGGCAAGCTCGCGCTTAACGCGCTCCGGCTCAGCTGACGGTTTGTCAATTTTGTTGACGGCAACGATGATGGGTACCTTGGCCGCTTTCGCGTGGGCGACGGCTTCTTTCGTTTGGGGCATCACACCGTCGTCGGCTGCAACCACGAGAATGACGATGTCGGTAACGCTCGCGCCGCGGGCACGCATCTGTGAGAAGGCTTCGTGGCCGGGCGTGTCGAGGAACACCACCATGCCGTGGCTGGTGTTGACCTTGTATGCGCCGATGTGTTGGGTGATTCCGCCGGCCTCGCCGCCCGCAACGTTCGCCTTGCGGATTTTGTCGAGAAGACTCGTCTTGCCGTGATCGACGTGCCCCATCACCGTGACAACCGGTGCGCGGGCCACGATGTCCGCGGCTTCGCCTTCCCTGACGACCTTCTCTTCACCGCGCGCGGCGGCGATGATTTGATCTTCGCTTCGCGCGACGTCTTCGACCTCCCAGCCAAACTCTGACGCCAAAATTTTCGCCGTGTCAGCGTCGAGCGACGTGTTGATGTGCACGCCGGTCATGCCCATAGAGAGCAACTTCATGAGCAGCTCGGTCGACTTGAGGCTCAGGCGCTGCGCCATCTGCGAGAGGGTGATGTTCTCTTCGATGCGGATGACCTTCTTGTGCGCAGACATCTCAACGGCGGTCGACACGGGCTTACGCGTCGAGACAGGACCGGCGTTGCGACCGCGTGAGAATGCGCCTCCAGGGCGCATGAACCCGCGTCCTTGAGGACCTCCGGGGCGAATCGTTGGGCGTGCACCGATACCGCCGATTTGACCCCCTCCGAGAGAGGCCCCCCGTGGATCGTATTGTACCCGACGCGGCATATTGGGGCCGTTCACACCCCGATTTGCGCTCGGCTGCGGCATCGGTACGCCAGGACGCCCGCCCCAGTATTCAACGCCCGTCTTCGGGACGCTGGGTCGCGCTGCGTTCTCTAGAGGAGGCTCGA
>CAMBEV010000280.1 GCA_945865595.1 Nannocystis exedens
CGAGCACGCCGCCGATGAGCGCGGTGTCCCCGTTGAGCGCGACCGCATTGATCATTGAGAACGGGCCCGCCTTCTTCTGCGGATCGAGGAAGGACGCTGCGCCCTTGCAGTTCGCTTCGTCGAAAGTCACCTTCGACATCGTCGCATTCACGAAGTGGCCGTAGCCCCACTTGCCCGACTGATGCGCCACCATGTAGCCACCTGGCGAAGGCGCGCATTTGTAATCGACCGTGAGGTCTTTTTTGTAGCGAACGGTTCCGTAGATGCTCGATGCGTAGAGGCGGCCTCCGTCGTCAACCGAGAGGGAGTGGGGCGCCTTGCCGTCGCTCGCCTTCAGGGTGCCGGCCGTGCCGACTGCCGTGTCGAGGGTCAGCTTGCAGCCGGCGCCCTTTTCGATTTTGTAGAATTTGATGATTCCTTCGGCACCGGCGATGATCACAACGCGATCGCCAACCACGCGCACCGTCGGCAGAAGTTGCCCCGAGCCTGGTCCCACGGGGTTTCCATCGCTCAGCGTGCAAAGCTCTCCGGTCACCTTGACCGGTCCAGCCGAAAACGTTCCCGTCTTTGGCGCGAGGGGTTTGCTCGTTGCGAGCAGCTCAGCGAACGTCGGCTCTGGCGCCTTCGCGCTCGCGGCAGCCGAACCACTTGCTACAGGAGCGGCCGAAACGGGTGGCCTGGCAGGGGCTGGACTCCCTTTGACGACTTCTTCTTCGCAGCCGGCGAGTGCGATGCACCCGAGAATCAACAAGGCATAGTTGCGCACGTGGGGCTCCTTTCTATGAGCGGCCCGAGGGTACGCCTGGCGAGCTTTGACAATCAACTTCGCTGAACCCCTCAAACGTGCTTTTACGAGGCACTCGGTGCCTCGAGATGCCCGACCACAAGCATTGGATTCGGATTTCAGTCCTGATTCACATTTACAGCTGAGCCTTTTTGAAATGCCAAAAAAGGCGGACATTCTGGAATATGCGTTAGGCAATTACCGTTGAGCTCGTGCTCATGAAGCGTCAGAACGACAGTTCGCACCTGCGTGCACCTTGTGCGCGTGCTAGGTACTTTCACTCATGAATTGACGGCAAAACCTTGCCAAAAGCATGACGTGGCGAAGGCACTTCGTTTATTGCCAGTAGACCGTTTGCAGGCAGACATCTGATTAGCGCTGATTTTTCGCGAAGGAGGTTGATGTGCGCGTACTCCGAAATGCAGCCCTCGCAGTAGCCGCCGTTGCAGCCGTCGCAGCCGTCACCGTGTGCGCGCCCGGTCAAGCACTCGCAACGAAGACACTTCGCAGTTATTTAGGCGACGTCGGCAAGGCAAAGCGACCGCTTTCCCGTGCCATGCGGGTGAAGGGCGCGGGCCAAAAGGCGCTTCCGATACGCACCGACCGTGGCCGCGCGAATTTTGATGCCCGCGGAGTGACAGGAACGCTCGCTGGCTTTCAGTTCGATGTTGGTAATCAGGCGAGCTCGGCATTAGGGGCTGAAAAGCGATTTTGCCCCGTGAACATGGTTCCTATCGGCCAATCGTATTGCGTTGATGTTTATGAGGCGGGCCTTATCCAAGTGTTGCCCGACGGCGGCGAGCAGTCGTGGTCTCCCTATCACCCAGTTCGTGACGGAGTGACCGTCCGCGCCGTGAGCGCGCAAGGCCTTGTGCCGCAGGGCTACATCAGCGGCAAAGAAGCGGCCATGGCGTGCAAGAATTCCGGAAAACGATTGTGCAAACCTGAAGAGTGGCAAAAAGCCTGTATGGGGCCGCAGCGAACGCTATTTCCTTATGGCGCTCAGCGCGAAGCCAAAAAATGCAATGACCACGGCCGCAGCTCGATGCAGTTCTACAATACGAGCCTGACCGATCGCCCCGAAGACCTTTGGAAGTGGGGCGCAAACGGCAACATGCTTGACCCTCGCCTCAACGCACTCGAAGGCACGCTCGCCAGAACCGGCGATCATACCGAGTGCACAAACGAATATGGCGTGTTCGACATGGTGGGCAATCTGCACGAGTGGGTGGACGACCCGTGGGGCACGTTCTCGGGCGGTTATTACCTCGACACGCACCTAAACGGTGACGGCTGCGCTTATCGAACAACCGCCCACGACATGTCCCATAAGGACTACTCGACCGGGTTCCGTTGCTGCGCCGATATGTCGGACGAATGACCACACGTTCCAGGGCGCGACTCGCGAGCTGGCGTCTCCACGGAGTCGGCTTTCGTCTCTGGCGTTGATCGTGCTTCGCAGTGGAGTAAAACGCCCGGAATGTCTCCGCGTTATTTTTTTGCGGCGTCGTCCGCCATTCTCTGCTTCGCGTTGGGGTCGGGTGGCTGCGGACGCAGCGGACTAGGCACCGATGACTTGATCGACAGCGTTGATCCCATCAACGCCCAGGACGCAGGGGCCGACGCGCGCATAGGCGCGGGGTGCGAGTCCGCCGCAGACTGCGTCGGCGTCAAGCAAGGCTGCGAGACAGCCGCTTGCGTTTCAAATCGCTGCGCCTACGTTGCGATAGACGAAGACAACGATGGCTTCCTTCCCACGCGCTGTGGTGGCAACGACTGCGACGACAAATCCGCGGACGTCAACCCGAAGGCAACAGAGGTCTGCGGCAACCGTCGCGACGACGATTGCAACTCGAAGACCGACTGCGCTGACCCAGCGTGCGCCGACGCCAAAGAGTGTCGTCAGTGTGGCGCGCGCGAGATTTGCGGCAACGGCAAAGACGACAACTGCGACGACCGCAGCGATTGCGACGACCCGCAGTGCGCACTCGACGCCACCTGCAAGTGCAAAGGCCCTGAGCGCTGTGACAACGGCGTCGACGACGATTGCAACGGCTTCTCAGACTGCGACGACCCCGGTTGTCGAAACGATGCGCAGTGCAAGTGCCGGAACACGCCTGAAAATTGCGGCGACGGCGTCGACAACGATTGCGACAATCTCGTCGATTGCGCTGATCCACAGTGCACCAGCGCGTTCCAATGTTCGTGCAACGGCCGCGCGCCGCGCACCGAAGACTGCACCAACAAAATTGACGATGACTGCGACGCCAAGGTCGACTGCGCTGACTCGCAGTGCATCAGCAACGCTGCGTGCAAGAAGTGCACGACCGAAAACTGCAGCAACGGCATCGATGACAGCTGCGACGGCCTCATCGACTGCGCCGATCCGTCGTGTCGCTTCGCCGCCAACTGCGCGCCCAAGACCGAGCTGTGCAACAACGCGATCGACGACGACCTCAACGGCCTCACCGATTGCTTCGACCCCGCCTGCAAGAACACCGACGTCTGCAAGCAGCGCAAAGAAGCCTGCGTCACGGCGCAGCCCATCACCGCGAGCGGCTCGTTCACCGGCGACACCAGCGGCTACGTTAACGTTCAGACGGCAGCTTGCGGCGGCGCAGCGGGTGAAGCCGTTTACGCGCTCACACTCAAGGCCCCCTCGCGCGTCGTTATCGACACCAAAGGCTCACAGTTCGACACCGCTCTCTACGTGCGCACGGGCGCGTGCAACCAAGGACTGGAAATCGGCTGCGACGACGACAGCGCGGGCAGCTGGGACTCTAAACTTGAGTTCACGCTTCTCTACCCTGGCACCTACTTTATCTTCGTGGACGGCTTCACCGTCGACGCACAGCGCGGGCCCGACGAAGGCAAGTACGTGCTCAACGTCGACATCACCCCAAACCCGAAAGAAGTCTGCGGCAACGGTAAAGACGACGACGGCGACCACCTCGCCGATTGCGCCGACACCGATTGCGCCAAAGATGCCAAGTGCGCGAACTGCAAGCCTGAAATCGGCGTCAAGGCGTGCACCGATGGACTCGACAACGACTGCGACGGGCTCGCCGATTCTGCCGACAGCGATTGCCGTGCGAACGCTGCGTATCCCACCGAGGTCTGCAACGGCAAAGACGACAACGGCAACAAGATTGTTGACGAGTTTGCCTGCGCTTGCACCAAGTCATCGGACTGCGCGAAGGGCGAAATCTGCTTCACCGATACGGTGTGGGCATGTAGCAAGCCATGCAATCAGTTCAACGGCGACATCTGCCCCTTCGCTGCGCCGGGGTCGGTTTGCTCGAACCAGACGTCGCAGTGCCAGTACAAGGATTGATTATGGTCGAGGTGGGAGTAAGACCTCCCCCCTCGAGCACCCCCAGCATGCGAGACGCGATCGGCCGCTTCCCCGGATTGCGCGTTACAATTTGTGCGCCCCCTCAACGGGGTGCTGACCATTGTGCTGTTCGGCAAACGGGGGCATAAATCACTATGTTTCATGGTCCCTCTCCCTCTGGGAGAGGATCGAGGTGAGGGAATTAATCTTGCTCAACAGGGGATGCAAAGACACCCCTCCGATCAAGCGCAAACTGCCACTCGTACGTGCGTTGCACGAACGCAATTGCTGAGAATCGGCGTTTCGAGGATGACCCTCACCTCGATCCTCTCCCATGGGGAGAGGGCGCCTGCCCGCCACGTTTTCAGCCTTCGCGAAGACAATGAGCACAATGGTCAGCAACGGGGTGAGGGGCGCACAAATTGTTAGCTCGGCATGACCCCGGTCAGTCTTCTTGCGGTGCGCGCCTAGACAGCGGTGTCCCCTGTTCACCGTCGGCTCCTTGACGGTTCAGTTGGTTGACCGTTAAGATGTATGACTACGCGATCTATTAAGGTTGACCCCGACGCGCCGGAGGACTGATCACAACAGCACCATCTCGTCGCGATGCACAACGACAGCGTGGTCGCTCTCTGTCTGCACCCCGGCGAGCCCAGCACACTCGGCAACGCCGAACCGGGCAAGCCCGCGGGCTATCTCTTGGCCGGCACGGTCAATAATCCTTACCGACTCGCCCGCGCGAAAATCACCGCGCACGCCCAAGACGCCCACTGCGAGGATGCTCTTTCCCTGAGAGCGCACCGCCTCGGATGCGCCCGCGTCGAGAATCACTTCGCCCTTCGGCCGAAGCGTAAACGCGATCCACATTTTCTTCGCAGAGAGGCGCTTTTTGGCAGGAACGAAGAGCGTCCCCACATCATCACCCGCCAGGATGCGCGCGAGGGTGTCATCTTGACGAGCATCGGCAATCACAACGTGCGCTCCAGCGAGCGTGGCGCGCCTTGCGGCCTCGAGCTTAC
>CAMBEV010000281.1 GCA_945865595.1 Nannocystis exedens
CCTCATTGTCATCATGGCCGAGAAGGCCCGTTTTGCCTCCGCGCCCCCGGCAGCCATGGCCTCAGTGAGCGTGCGTGGCGTGATTTGCCACGAGAGGCCCCACCGGTCCTTGCACCAACCACAGTCGCTTTCCTGCCCGCCGTTCTCGACGATCGCGTGCCAGTAGCGGTCTGTCTCTTCCTGACTGTCCGTCGCAACTTGGAAGGAGAACGCCTCGCTTTGCTTGAAGTGCGGGCCGCCGTTGAGACCGAGACACGGAATACCCAGGACGGTGAACTCGACGGTCAGCACTTGGCCTTCTTTGCCCCCGGGAAAGTCACCCGGAGCCGTGTGAACCGCAAGCACCTTACTGTTCGGGAACGTGGCGGCATAGAATCGGGCCGCCGCCTCGGCGTCCTTGTCGAACCACAAGCAAATCGTATTCTTCGCGATCATGGTGACGTGGTCCTTACCCCGATCACAGGGAGGCGGGCGCAGTTTCGCGCCCGTGCGCAGGCTAGCCCATTCCGTGCCTGCCCCCTCTGCGTCGTGCGTCGCCGCGTGCACGGATTTGCCACTTTTCTGTACCGAGTCCGCGAAGCCGGACGAGTCCTCGAGTCCGAGCGCAGCCGACGAGTACAGAAAAGACAAAATCCTACCCAAATGGCGATGAGGCGGCCTCCGTTAGGAGAGCCGCCTCATTCGCAGTAGTTGCGCGGGTAGGATTTGAACCTACGACCTTCGGGTTATGAGCCCGACGAGCTACCAGGCTGCTCCACCGCGCGTCAGTGAGGCGCAACATAGTCATCGCCCCTAGCCCGCACAACACAAAAGCGGAGCGCCCACGATCGCCAGCGATTTCGCGGGCGTCACTTCGGCTTCACAACCACCGCACTGTTCGCCTTCTTTTGCTGGGCGGTGTAGTCCGCCTCTGCTCTGCCGCGCATGAGCAACACGGCCTTCTCTGCCGAATCGCGTAACTCTTCTTCAACGATCGACTCCGGCGCATAGAAATCAGGCACCAAAATCGTGTCGCAAACAAGGAGCGTCTCGTGATCGTTGACCGGTTCGAGTCGCCACACGATGTTCGCATCGCGCACGTCGCCTTCGATCTGCTTGCCCTCAATGACCTCGGTTTGGCCCTCGAGACGCGGGGGAGCAAATCGCGCAAGCGTGTAGAACGAGATCATTCCGTTCGCCATACCGAACTGCAAATACACGTCGGTATCGCCCTTCGGGTGGCGCTTGACCACGCGGGACTTTCGAAACTTGTCGGGTGACATTTTATGGTACTGGCCAAAGTTCAGCACCTGCTTGCGCACTGACTCAACGGGCGCATGAATCAGGACTTCAGAGTGCCCATAGCGACCGGTCTTGCCTTTCGGCACGCGAATCTCTTTCACGACGTGGCCATCGCGAAGGGCATCAACACTGGTGCCCGCGCTTGCCGTTGCCGCAGTGCACATAAGGGCGAAGGCCCAGCTAACGTTCAACCGCATTCGTCTCTCCTGGGGATAAGGACGCTACTCCCAATCTGGAAGCGTGCCGGCCTCTTGCGCTGTACGCAAGTTCGTTGCCACAAAGTAACGCGGCGTTCAGCGCCCAACGATTCGCGCCGCGTAGCCGGTAACGCACTGTCCTCCGAGCTCATCCGCACGCGACACGCATCTACCCTACTTGCCGCGCCCCTCGGTCGCCCACCATGCGCGAAACCGCTCCTGCGCCCGCACCCGTTCACGCTCTGACAAGCCCGCGTCGTAACCAAAGCGCTGGCCTGTGGTGGCCACCAGTTCGTTTGCCGCGAGTCTTCGAAGCACTGAGTCGGCTCCACTTAGCGCATCGATCAACCACTCCACACGATGACGTTTGCAGTTGGTCTCCCACCACTTTCCCCATCCGGCCACATCAGAGCCGAGGTCGTGGCGCGTAATATCCATGAGGGACCTGCGAGCAAGCACAGCTCCATCGCCATCAAGTAACTGGACCAACACCGGCACCGCAGCCCCTTGGCCCAACTCGCCGAGCATCACGATCGCCAGATCGCGCGCGCCTTCGTCGAACAAGTACGCCGAAACCGCATCGACCGCATCCTGCGGCCAAAGGCGGGCGAGCGCGATGCACGTGAGCCGCGCCGCCTTCGCGACTCTCTTGTCCTGCGCAAACAACTTTGAAACTGCTGGGCCTATCGCCTCCACGTAGGGAAGGTCGGTGAGCAGGAGCAGCGCCCACGTGACGAGCTCGTCGCGTCCGTTTTCGATGACCGACAGAACAAACGGCAAAGCAGCTTTACGTTGGCCTGCGATCAGCCTCAGCAGCGGACCACACTCGGATGCCTTGGGAACTTGTGTGGCTTCCAATGGATCTTCGACGGGCACCGGACCCGGAAAGTTGCGCATGATCGCCGGCATTGCGGCGTGCCCCTGCCGAAGCAACTCGGCCTCGGCTTGCTCATCGCCCGCTGGCTGAACCACGCGCTCGACGAGCGCGGCAAAATCGTCATCTAAATTGACGATAATCGACGGCAGGCGTTCGGCCATCCCGGGCTTAGCAGGCGGAGGCGTGTGCGCTCCGAGAACGCGCGATGAACTGGCTGCCGCTGGCGGAACACGCTCGACCGTCATGCGCTCATGAATGTCATCGGAACGAAAACCGAGCCCCCCAAGCGCAGGAACTCTCGCCTGAGGCGGAAGGACGCCTTCCATCATGGGTGGCTGACTTACCGGCGGCGGCGGCAGCGCAGGCATGGCACTGCCCGGAACGTCGGTGGTGCCTCCGAGGATCGCTGCGAGACCCTGCGGCTTGAGGCTAGGCGCGCCCGCTGGATTGCTTGGACGGTCATCGTCGAGACGTCCGTCGCCATTCTTGCGCGACACGATGATGCGCTCGAACGCACGCCCTGCAGCGTCCGCAAGCGACTCCATCTCGCCCGCAACGCGCACGAGTAAACCTTTTTCGTCACCGTCGATGTAGAGAAGTCCCACGACCCGACCACGCACCACAACCGGCACGACGGCGCATTCTTGAACGCGTGTTCGCTCCAGCGCGCGAAGCACTTCGAGGTCGCCGCTCTCCCTTCGCTCGCCTACGATCATCACGCGCGTTCGCGCTCTCGCGCTCGCTAGGAAACTTGGACCGGCGAGCGAAAGCGACAAGGCAAACGCACCCGTCGCGATCTTTCCGTCACGACCGATCCGGATGGCCTGATTCGCCTGGACAACGAAGAGCGCGCAATAGGATACCTTGGCAGCTACATATTCGAGCACGCGCGCGAGGACCTGGTCGCGATGCTCTGCGCGTTCGAGCGCCTCGAGGAGCAGCGCGAGCTGCCGGCTCGGAGGCGGAGCCGATGCGCCCGCAGGCGGACTACTCGCTATGATCGGGTCTTGCATGAAAGCCGGACGCGGCGAACGAAGGTTCAACGTTGGATGCTCGGACGGCGTGGTCTTCCGCCCAGAAGCCGGCTCGCGCTCACCGGAGAGACGCAGGAGCAAACGGTCAACGCGCGGATCGGTTCCAACGCGAAAGTGCGTGCGCAAGGCTTCGCGAACACGCACGAGCAAAGTGACGCGCTGGGCAACGGAACAACCGAGCTCGTGTTCGAGCTCCTCTTCCGCCTTTCGCGCGAGGGGAGTCGCGACCGCGATTGTCAGCACCCCCTTTTGCCACGCGACCGGAACGATTTCCCACTCCCTCGCGAGTGCCAAGGGGACACGTTGCTTTGCGGCTAGCTCCACGACAAGCGTTCCCGCTTCGACCGCAGGCAAGCCATGCCACTCGGAAAGCGCGGCGAGCGCCAGGGTCTCATCGAGGTAAGTCACCTCGAGAAGGTTGGTCACCAGATCATCGCCGTAGATCACCTGACATGCGAGAGCATCCTCGAGATGTCGAGTCGTCGCGATCCCGCGTTGTACAAAGAGGGCGCCTAGCGACATGAGAGGTTGCGTTTCACTCCTGCGGAGCACAGGTTGAGACCCCGGCTCCGACGATGACAGACGACAGACGTGCGACTTCGACGACTGAGTTGGTGCTGGGCCGGTAGCGCGTCACAAGCGACTGACCACTGGGTGCGGTGAACAAGTAGAAGTCGCCTCCCCAAAATGCGAACGCCCAACCCTGGCCCATTTGGACGCCCTGAAGCTTCGACTCACCGGTCAGTTTAGCGTTGGTTTTATCGATCTGGCCAATGTAAGCGCTCACGCCATCGTCGTAAAACGCATAGAGCCCGCCGCCGCCCGTCCCCGTGAGCTCGGCACGACCGATCGTTGAGGAGAAATTGCCCACCTTATTAAGCGTGTACGCTTTGGTGTCGATCTTTCCGAGAAATTTGGTGTCCTGATCAGTTGCAACATACAGGCTTTCGGTGGTGCCCCCTTGGTCGCTCGAGAAGCCCATGCCAAAGGTGGTCGCGCCAAGTTGGTTGGGCGTGTACGTCGTCGCCACGCACGCTGCGGTGAGCGTGCTCACCCGAAACAGGCGACCGTCGTTGTAGACGATGTAGGCCACGCCCTTGCGATCGACCGCCATCGAAAACGGCGTTGTCGATCCTTGTCCTGGACACTGAATTTTCCCGATGAAGATGAAGCGATTGTCCGGCGGATAGAACGCGTAGAGTTCGTAACTTGTCGTGATCAAATAGATGTACGTCTCGCCCACCGGACAGTCCTGCTTGTTTGCGTCAGGCTGCGGCTTCACGTCGATCGGCGGAAGCGTGTCTTGCACGTCGACCACGTCGCGCGCATCGACCACGTCTGCCCGATCGGCGGTCGCATCGACGACGACACTCGCATCGGGCGAATCGATCCCCAGTTCACTCCGAGCGCCGCACGAAGCGAGTATCGCCGAAGCCGAACACGCACCCAAAGACAGACCAAGAAGAACGCGAAGTGTTGAAGCCTTACGCATGAGCCGAAACGTACGCCATTTGAACAAAAGGGTGCGTCCCCTCTGGATTACGCCCCGCCAAGCGCGCCAAAAGGCGTTCGACGAACGGCCCACAAAACGGCATGATGCGGCCTGATGTCGGGATTTCCCTCTGTTCGGCCTCGAAGACTGCGCGCAACCGCTGCCATTCGCGCGCTCGTGCGCGAGACTACATTGCAGCCTGGGCAGCTCATCCTGCCGCTGTTCTTCAACGAGTCCATCG
>CAMBEV010000282.1 GCA_945865595.1 Nannocystis exedens
GGCTTCGAAGACGAAGACGGCTGTCCCGACCTCGACAACGACAAGGACAAAATTCCTGACTATCTGGACCACTGCCCCAACGATCCTGAGGACTACGACGGCGACCGCGACAAAGATGGTTGTCCCGAGCCGACCGACGGCGATCGCGATCACGATGGCATCCCTGATTCGAAGGACAAGTGTCCCGACGACCCAGAGGACAAGGATGGGTTTGAGGACGAAGACGGCTGCCCCGATCCCGACAACGACAAGGACGGCATCCCTGACGTCAAAGACAAATGTCCGAACGACCCAGAAGACAAAGACGGCTTTGAGGACGACGACGGCTGCCCCGAACCCGACAACGACAAGGACGGCATTCCGGACATTCACGACAAGTGCCCAAACCAACCTGAAACATTCAATGATGTTGACGATGAAGATGGCTGCCCCGACGACGGCAAGCTGATCATCAAGGGAAATACGATCGTCATCCTCGAGAAGATTCAGTTTGCGACGGGCTCAGCGGTCATTCTGCCCAGGTCTTTCTCGCTCCTCGACGCAGTGAGTAAGACGTTGAACCTGCACACTGATTTCGCACTCATCGAAGTGGCAGGTCACGCGGACGAGCGTGACGGCGATGCGAATAACGTTCGGCTGACGCAGAATCGCGTGAACTCAGTCGTCAAGGCGCTTGTCCAACGCAAGGTCGACGAAAAGCGACTGCGCGGCAAGGGCTATGGCGAATACTGTCCCGAAGATCCGGGGCACGGTGAAAAGGCTTGGGAGAAGAATCGACGCGTCGAGTTCAAGATCGTCAAGACCAAGGACGGTCCCACCGGTGTCGAGCTCGGGTGCGAGAACGCCGCAAAACACGGTGTCTTGCCAGACGCCGCTCAGTGATCGGGGTCGGAGGTTGGCGCTGTGTCGAGGGCCGTGATCCACTCGGTCGCGCGGCGCCTTAGCGCGTCGGACACGAGGGTGTTGCGTTCGACTTGTTGCACGAGCTCTCTTGCTTTGCTGGCGTCCGGCTCTTGCTCAACGCGTTTGAATTGTAACTCCGCCCACCGATTTGCGATCTGTTCGGGCGTCTCGGCCTCGGGAAGTGTGACGCCAGGCAGTGCGACCTCAGCGAGCGCCGCGAGTCGCGCTGCGCGGGCACGAAGCAGAAGGCCGATCACGATCGCGCCCGTGAGGACCACGCAGAAGATCAGCAGAACCAGAAGCGGCGCGCGCCGGCCTTCAGGCGGCGACGACATCTGGCGGTCCGCGATCGCGGTGAGCTGTTGACTATCCGAGGCACCCTGCACAAAGACCTGTCCACGGCCGATGAACTTGAAGCGCACGTCGCCGAGTTCAATCAGATCGCCCTCTTCGATGATGCCGCGTCGCAGGTCTGCGCCGTTGACACGCACGCCGTTGGCGCTCCCCTTGTCGACGATTTCGAAACGGCCTTCGCCGAGATCGTGAATCTCGCAGTGCAGCCTCGAAACTGAATTGTGGTTGATCGACAGGGTGCAGTCTTCGGCGCGACCGACTGTAAGGCGCGGTTGCTCGAGCGAAAACTCAGCGCCGGGTGTCGGCCCCACCAGCATGACCAGTCGGTGCGGACGCTCGAGGAGCGATGCCGCGCGCGCAGTGTTGCTGAGCGGTTGCGTGGTCTTGGCGCTCGTGTTGCCTCTCGCGTCGCCTCTCGCGTCGCCTGTCGGTTCGACGGGCGCCATCGCGTCACCGACCGCGTCGTCCTGCAAGATGATCCGGTAGTCGCCGATCTGAACAAGATCGCCGTGCACGAGCTCTTGCACGCCGTCGATGCGGATGCCGTTGACGTACACGCCGTTGTAGCTCGACGCGTCTTCAAGCGTGTAGCCAGTGCCATCGTTGCGTCTGGTTATGCGGCAGTGCTCGCGCGAGATGTTACGTTCCGTGAGGCGAACGGTACTCCCCTCACGTCGTCCCATGACGTACGAGTCGCGCAGCAGCGGCACGCTGGTGCGTTTGTTCTCGTCGTCTTCGATCACGAGCTTCCACATGTCGACTAACGAACTCCGCGCCTCGCGAAAACTGAGCGATGCACCCGATAGTACAGATCACCCGAACAACAGCGCAACGTTCACGCGCGCCTTTTGGGCGATAGGCTGTTGGATCGCTCTCGTCAGCGTTTCTGGCTGCGCTTCGTCATGGAACGGCTCGATCGGGGCGGTACTCAGCCAACAAAAAAGCGACGGACACGTTTACATAAGGACCGTGCCGCGTGACATGGCGGGCTACCGAGGGGGCCTGCGCGAAGGCGATGAACTGGTCGCGATCGATGAGAAACCGGTCGATCGCATGGAGGCGGCGGAAGTGGCGCATGCCCTTCGAGGTCGCGTAGGCACCAAGGTCAACCTCATTGTCATTCGCGGTTCCGACCGCCTAAACATCACCGTTGAGCGAGGGCCATTTCGCGAGTCGCGCTAGCACTACTCACTCACTAAAGTCTTGCGGCTCACCCTCTGGCAGCAACGCAACGAACGCATCGTGCGCCGCTCTGACGCGCTCAGGCTCTTGACCATCGAACGTGAGCTTCGTGGTGTAACTATCATGGTGCCATTTTGGGTACGACCCAACCTCGACGTCGGGAAATTGGGCGACCACTGTGTCGAGCAGCGGCTTGAGGTGGCCCTCATCCATTTTGGTGTAAACCGCATGAGTGACGAATGCGTCGCCAGCGAAGCCGAAATTTTCGACCAGAACTTGGAGTTTCAGCTGAAAGATCTCTGGAACCCCGGGCAACAGCCACACGTTGCGTAGGCGAATCGTCGGCCACGCGACGTCGTCTGTCGTTTCGAGCGAGCAGCCATCGGGCACCAGCGCCATGCGCAGGTGGCCTGGTGTGCAGCGCTCGCCATAATGCGCGCGAATCATCTTTTCGAGTCGCGGGTCCGTGACGACGGCAGCACCGAATGCGCGCCCCACGGCCTCGACGGTCACGTCGTCGTGCGTTGGGCCCACGCCGCCCGAGGTCACGACGAGATCGTACGTCAGGGCGAGCTGCTGCACTTCGCGCGCGATCTCGTCAATGACGTCTTCGACCATGACCACGCGCCGCAGCCGAATGCCGAGGGGACGGAGCATGCGCGCGAGCACGACGAGATTCGCCTCTTCGACTTTGCCTGAGAGGATCTCGTTGCCAATGACGAGCGCTGCAGCGGTCTTGAGGCTCACGCTCTTGATCCTACCCGAATCTTTGAGCCTGATTGATGATGTAAGCTCTCCTTATTGAGCGGCCGAAACCATGGTTGAACGATCAGACCCAGATAAGGCGCGAGAAGAGTTTTTCTCGGAAGCGCAGGAGCTGATCGACGCCCTCAGTACGGACCTGCTCGCGCTCGAGGACTCGCAACGTCGAGGGAGTACCGATGCCTCACGCATCAATGAAGTTTTCCGAGCGGTGCATACGCTCAAGGGTCTGTCTGGGCTCTTTGGAGCGGCACAGATTGCGAGTCTCTCGCACGAATTAGAAAATGTTCTTGACGATTTGCGCTTGGGTCGTATCGAGCTCACGACATCCGCTCTTGACCTGCTCTTTCGGGCGGTCGACCTGTACGGACGTATTTTGGGGGCGGAGCGGAGCAATGCGCAGATCGCGCGCGTGGAGGTCGAGCCTCTCCTTGACGCGCTTGCAATGCTCTCGAGGGCGGGGTCAGGCTTGGTCGCGCCTTACGACATCGAGCCCGGTCTTTTAGGGGTGCTCAGCGATTACGAAGAGCACCGGCTTCACGCCAATATTGAAGTGGGCAACAGTCTTTACCGAATTTTTCTGGCGTTTACGATAAGCACCTTTGAAACAAACCTTGATGCGTTTCGCGAGGGCGCACGTGAGCTCGGCGAGGTCATCACGTACCTGCCCACCGGCACACCACGAGAGCCAGAGGTCATCGAGCTTGAGATTCTGTTCGGCAGTCGCTTCGACCTGGCGGCTCTGCGTCTTGCATTTCCAAACAAGCGAATCGAAGAGATTGGCCGGCGTCGCGTTGCAGACGAAGGGGAGGGCCAGCGACGGGTAGCCGACCTCACGATTCCACCGCCTGGCATCTTGCGGCCAGCCGCAGAAAGCTCGGATGAGGTTGGAGCCCAGTTGAGTACGACGCTGCGATCGGTGAGCCAGACCGTCCGCGTCGATATTCGCAAACTCGATCATTTGATGAACCTGGTGGGCGAGCTAGCCATCGTGAAGACGGCGATGGTGCGCTTCTCTGATCGCATTCGCGATCGAAGCGAGCTGCGCGATGTGCGCCAAGAAATGCAGCGGCTGCAGCGCAGTTTTGAGCGCCACTTGCTTCAGATGCAGGATGGCATCCTTGAAGTCCGGATGGTTCCTCTCGGCCAAGTGTTCGACAAGCTCGCGCGAGTCGTCCGCCAGTTCGCACGTGAACTCGACAAGGAAGTGAACCTCGTCATCTCTGGCGCCGAAACCGAACTCGACAAGTTGATTGTCGAAGAGCTCAGCGACCCTCTCATGCACATGATTCGCAACGCGATCGATCACGGCATGGAGTCCCGCGAAGAGCGAGAGCGAGTCGGTAAGCCAGTAGTGGGCACGATCGTTCTCACTGCGTTCCAGAAGGGCAATCACGTTCTTATCGAGGTCGAAGACGATGGCCGCGGCATGGATACCAAGGCGCTGCTCGCGAGTGCGCAACGACTTGGCATCATCACCCAAGATGAAGCGCAGACCATGAGTCACCGTGAGGCGCTGGGGCTCGCCTTCGCGCCAGGCTTTACAACCAAGCGTTACGCGACTGACCTCTCGGGCCGCGGTGTCGGCCTCGACGTTGTGAAGAACAACATCTCTCGCTTGGGCGGCGTCGTCGACATCGCGAGCGAGGCAGGCACGGGTACCAAGCTGATGGTGACTCTGCCCATTACGCTCGCCATCCTCAACGTCATTTTGTTTGAGGTGGCAGGCTCACTTTTCGGACTACCGATGGCGAACGTCGAAGAAGTGCTCGCGTTCGACGAGCGTTCGGTGCGTCCCTTCGAGCGTCACGAAGCCATCGCTCTTCGGGGGAGCTCGCTTCGCATCAGTCGCCTCGCGCAGCAGCTCGAGTTGGAAGCGGCCGAGC
>CAMBEV010000283.1 GCA_945865595.1 Nannocystis exedens
TCGATCGCGGCCGCAACGGGAGGCAAGTTGGGCGTCGCCGAATAGCGATGCGTGCCCACGTAGACGAGGGCACTTGCCGCCAGGGCCGTGATCGTTGTGACCGTAACCGCAACGAAGGCGACACGATCAGCACGCTTGCGCGATGCGAACGAGATGACGTTCGACGGCTGCGTGACCCTCTCGGACCCAACACCAAGCCTCTCCGACTTAATGCGCGCCATCACGGCATCAACAACCGAAGGCGACTCGCGGGCGGCTTCATTGGCTCGCACGAACTGCCCAATAGCTGGCTCAGAGATTGCCGAAACGAACTGCCGCGCCGCAACGCTGCGCGACAAAACTCCCTCGACCTCGGTTATCTCAGCGTCGCTGAGTTCTCCGTCGGTGTAGGCCATCAATTGTAGCTTGGTCATCATTGACAAGCTCATGGTTCGCTCCCTTTACCCTTGCTTTTCTCTTCGTTCGCAGTTGCCGTTCTAGGTTTCGGCGCGATTCCCACATGCTCGAGGTAGCAATCAGCGAGGGCCTTTTGCAGTTTCTGTCGGGCATGAAAGAGTCGGCTCATAATCGTTCCCTTAGACACTCCCAAAGCTGTGGCCATTTCGTCGTAACTAAGGCCATCCACTTCTCTCATCACAATGACCGCGCGGTGGTATTCAGGAAGGTCTCCGAGCGCTGTTTGAAGTCGCCCCGCGATTTCCTTGCGCTTGACCTGTTCGGCGGGGTCAGCCCCGTCGATGCGACTAATCAACGGCATATCGCCGTCAAGGGTCTCTTCCAGGTCACGCGTGGTGTCGTTGAGGTCAGCTACCCGCCGGCTTGGCTTGCGCATCAGATCAATCGCGAGATTGGTGATGATGCGGTAAAGCCAGGTAAAAAAGCTGGAACTGCCCTGAAACGACGCCAAATTGCGATGCACTCTCAAAAATGCATCTTGAACTAGCTCCCTCGCGTCGTTCTCGTCGCGCACCAGCGATAATGCGATCGCAAATGCCCGACGTTGATGACGCTCGATAAGCTCACGAAACGCTTGGGTATCTCCCTTTTGCGCACGTGCTAACAGTTCGCGGTCTTGCTCAGCCTCCTTGGCCCGTTGTTCACGAAGGTTGGACGCGACCTCACGCCACCTATTCAATGGAACCGCATCGGCTACGCCCAAAGCGACATCAGTCACACCATCCACAGCATCGCCCTGCGAGCCAATGGCACGCTCACCGCTCGGGTCGAGCTCATCGAGATCTGGCTCGGCGTCGTCGGGAGAGCTCCGCACCGCGGACATGCGCCAAGCCTAAGCGCAAATCGGCCAAGCGCCTAAGGAATCGGCGTACGGACGCCTCTATCTCGCGGGGCCGGGCGCGCGCGGAGCCGTTGGAAGTTCAGCCAGCGTAACCTTGACGTCAACTGTCTTACCTTGACGCACAAGGGCGAGGACCACCGTCTTGCCGACTCCGCGGATGCTCGCCTGCCAGCGCAGGTCGACTTCGCGCCTCACGGGCTGGCCGTCAAAGGCGACGATGACGTCGTTGATCACCACGCCAGCCTTCTCACCCGGCCCCCCACGGAGCACCGTTGCCACGACGGCGCCATAGGTAAGCGCCTTGCCGGCTTCGTCAACCCACTTGCTCTGTACGCGCTCGTCGATCGGGACTTCGCGAATGTCGCGGATGCTCAAGCCGATTGCGCTACGGGTAATTTTGCCGTCACGCAGCAGCAGCGGCAACACTTCGCGAATCATGTTCATCGGAATCGCGAAACCAATGCCCTGACCGTCGCCGCGAATCGCGGTGTTGATTCCGACGACCTGGCCTTTCATGTTCAAAAGCGGACCGCCCGAGTTGCCGGGATTGATCGATGCATCAGTCTGAATGAAGTCGAAGTAGCCATCTGCCAAGATCGGCACGTCCGCCGATGTTCGGCCTTTCGCGCTCACGATGCCCGCGCTCACGGTGTGATCGAGCCCGAAGGGGTTACCGATCGCGACAACCCAATCACCGACTTCGATAGCGTCGGAATCCCCGAGTTGAATGGTGGGCAGATCGGTCGCCGCAATTCGCAACACAGCCAGATCTGTTTTGGCGTCGCGACCGATGACCCTGGCAGAAAAATTGCGACCGTCAGTTAACTTGACGGCCACAACGTCGGCGCCGTCGATGACGTGATTGTTCGTCAGGATGAGACCGTCGGATTCGATAATGAACCCGGTTCCCAAGCCTTTGAGTGTGTGCTTGCGCTTGCGACCCGAGAGCGCGCTCGCCTCTCCTTTGTCGCCGACGGTGTTGATAAGGACGACCGCTCGGTCCGTCGCCTTCGCAATCGGGGCAAAGCTGAGCGGCCGCATCGGCATCTCGACCGCCGCACTCGTCGAGGGAGGAACGTAAGGCAACGCCTTGGAAGCGACTGCCCCCGGAGGCGCTGCGTCGCTGCCCGGGGCTCCCGTACCGCGTCCGCAGGCCGAGACCGCAAGCACGAGCGCGGTGGTTGCAGCGCGAACCGACGAACAAGTCACGGGGCGCTTTGCTGCGCGCAACGAGTCTCTTTGGTGGTTAGAGTCCGGCACTTCCACGCGCGCTGCGGGCCCCGGCGTCATTAAGTCTTCTGCATCTCGACGAAGCGAAGGCGAAGTTCGACCAACACCTGATGAATCAGGCGTTCTTCGTCACCCGCCAGGTTACCTTTCGTCTTCTCTTCAAGCATGGCGATCATGTCGATCGACTGCCGCGCGAGCGGAAGATCGAGCCCCGGGGCACCAGCATCGGAATGCGGAGCATCACCCAGGTGCATCAGCGCAGAGTGATGGAGTGAAAGAATGAGCGTCGTAAAGTCGGTTGACGGTAGCGTCACGAGCGCTCACTCCTCGTCGCTGTCAAATTCGTCTTCGTCTTCGTCGATTCCCGGTTGGGCAACGGTGACCGAATCGCAGTGACCCGCGCCATCGGGAAGCGTCGCGAGATGCTTGTCGAGGTCCTTCTCGGTGAACAGACCCTTTTTGAGGTTGCGATCGCGGACGCGGACGTCCCACTCCCAACTCGGCACCGTTTTCGTCGTCATGGGGCCTCTCGTAGCAGCGTACGCACCCAGAAATCAAGGCACGCTCGCGAAAACGTGGTAATTCCGGCGCTCCCCAGGGAGACAGAGGAAAGACGAACGATGGTTGAAGCACTTCGCAGCAAAGGTCTTAAGAACGTTGTCTACGGCGTGGTCATCGTGGCCGTCGGGTTTGCATTTCTCAGCACGGGCACTCAAGGGCCGGCAACACGACTTTCCTCGTGGAAAGAGGTCTGCGTCGCGAATGTGCGCAGTCGATGCATCTCGCCCACCGAGTTCAACGCGACCGCGACGCTATTGCGCCAAATCCTGCGTAAGAACGACAAGCGTCAGGCGATTGAAGGCCTCATCGAGCGCGAGCTGCTTCTGCAGGAGGCCGAACGCCTCGGCATGGGCGTCACCGACGATGAGATCACAGCACAACTCAAGAACGGTTTCATCCGTTTCAGCCAGGCCTTCGCCGAGCCCGTCAAAGCCCCTCGCGGACCCGAGGCACAAGGCGTATTTCCTGCCCACGAGCACTTTCTGAACAAGAACACGAAGCAGTTCGAGATGAAGACCTACAGCCGCTTCGTGAGTCAGGTCACAGGCGGCATGTCGGACAAAGAGTTCCGCGAGTTTCAATCACGCGAGCTCCTAGCCGCAAAGGTGCGCGAACTCGTGCAAGCGCCCGTGCGCGTGAGCGAACCAGAATCGTACGAGCTTTATGTCCGTCAGAAGACGAACGCGACACTTTCGTACGTCGAGGTCCGCGACGACTTCGCGGCGGAATCCTTGGTCGAGACCCGACAATCCGACATCGACGCTTGGGTGAAAGATCACCAAGTTGACGTCGACAAAGCGTTCGAAGAGGCGAAAAAGACCGACCTCCCCAAGGCGACCACCGTCCGTCACATTTTGGTGATGTTCAACGGCGATTCGCAGGCCAAGAAAGACAAGGCGCTTGAGAAAATCTCGCTCATCGCCGCACGCATCAAAGCGGGGGAGCCGTTCGGCACCGTTGCGCGTTCATTCACCGAAGACCCGGGCAGTAAATCATCCGGTGGCGCATACGAAGAGAAGATGGTCGAAGGGTTCGTTGAGTCGTTCAAGAAAGCGTTCGCCTCGCTCAAGCCGGGCCAAATGACCGCTACGGCGATCGAATCCAGTTACGGCTACCACTTGATCATGCGCGACGATCCGACGCGCGCAGGAGCCACCGAAGCCGCGGTCAAGAAGGCGGTGATCGTCGACCTCTACCGCGACGCCAAGGCAAAAGACGCCGCGAAGGCGTTTGCCGATCGCGTCCAGGCCCAGATCAAGAACGGCAAGACTCCTGACGAGGCCCTCAACGCCCTTTTGAAACCGGTGAAGGTACAATTGCTGGCGGTTACCCCCGACGCTACACCCAAGGCAGGCGCTCCGCCGGGCGACGCAGGCGCGCCCGCGGCTCCACCGGCTCCAAAGCCGGACGATGCGACCGCGAAGCCGAAGACTGCGGACGTGCTGCCGGCCAATGCTCCCGAGTTCAAGACGTCCAGCCGCTTCAATCGCACTGGCGACCTGTTCTCACCCGACATCAACCCAAGAGACGCCGACAAGATTCGCGACTTCGCGTTCGCGGCAAAAGATGGCGAGTGGCTCGCCGACATCGCACGCGGTAGTGAAGGCAACTTTCTCGTCATGCTTAAAGACCGCACGATAGCGTCGCGAGAAGACTACGAAAAAGAGCGGGACACGCATCTGTCAACGTTGTTGACTGGCAAACAGAGTGAGGCGCTCTCGATGTACATGAAGCAGTTGCGCGACCGCGCAAAGGCCGACATCAAGATCAACAACGACTTCTTCAAAGACGAGAAGGCCGACGGCGGCGCCGCAACCAGCAGCAGCGACGACGACGGTGAGTGAGCGTCTTCCGTTTCCACCACCCGTCTCGGCGCGTTTAGCGAACGGGCTTCGCGTCATCGCGCTGCCGCAGCCGCACCTTGAGCGCGCTCACATCGCACTCTACTCGCGCGTGGGTTCGCGCTTCGAAACCGAGACGACGA
>CAMBEV010000284.1 GCA_945865595.1 Nannocystis exedens
GAAGAAAGCGCGCAAGTTCACCGTAACTGTCTGACCGCAGCGATAGGCGGAGGCTGTGGACATACGCAGCCTGCCTGCGGGCGAGCATTTTCTGAAAGTCGGCGACGACCGGTTGCTCCTCTTCCTCCTTCGGCGAGACCAATGTGAGCACTTGCCGCGTGAACGTGCGGCTCGTGTTCATCAACTGGCCCCACAGCTTACGGCCTTCCCAAAAGCGATCGTACGCTGCGCTATTTCGGAAACCGAGGAATATGCCGAGGGGAACGCCGATGAGCACGAATGGGGTTGTGCTCAGTGAGAGATGAAAGGCGCTCGTGTTTCGGTAGAGCCACGTAAACACGGCGGCCAATATCGTTACGGATGCGACGCGCGGCCAAATCGTGTGAAGCGCGCTGCCGCGCACCTTGAAGACAACGCGAATCCAGCTGAGGCGGTCGGCGACGTACATGCAGGTTGCGCCCGAGTCTATCGCGCCTATAGGAAGGGGCCATGTTCGACGACGAACCACTCGCCGTTGCCCGTCTTTTGCGGGCTGCTGAGCGTTCGCTCGTCGTGATCGATCGCGCACATTTGGCCGGCTCGCCGGCGGTGTCCGATCTCGATATCAACGCTATGGCGAGTGGTGACTGGCCAAGTTGGGCGCGCTGGGCAACCCTCGTTCGGCGACTGCGCGCGGAAACTGAGCGAATGTGGTTACCTATTGTGCTGCGCTGGTTCGAGTCTCCTCCGCTTGTCTTTACGAACCTGATTGGTCGCGAACCCATCCGCGCGGGAGCTCTGCCTCACCTTTACGTCGAGACTCACGGGTCGCTCGAGCGCCTGGTCTGCACGGCCGCTTGTGGCGCAGCTCCTGTATCGATTGCGAACGACGATCTTGACGTCTCTGCTCGCAGGCTTATCCCGCGCTTTGGTCGCTGCAAGCAGTGCAAGTCGCCTGTCGTACCGAGTGCAAGTCAAGCGCATTGCCTATCTGGCGACGTTCAGTTCGCGAACGACCAGACGCTTGATGCTTGGCGCGCCGCGCCCGGAAACGCGGCTGCCCTTGTCCTTGCGCGAGAGGGGGCGTTTCGCACGCAAGGCCTTCGCCTCGCACAAGCCGCAAACGCAAAAATTGCGACGCTCCCGGACGGTGTCGAAGTCGAACAGTGGGTCAAGCACATTGACCATGCGGCGGTGTCCCTCACGTGGGGAACGCCTGGCGCCATCTCGGTGAGGCTATAAATCGAGAATCAAGCCGACAGGCAGGGTGTCTCCGCCCCACGCGTCTTGGTTCTGGCGTTCTGCGTGTACACCGTCCAGCAACGCTACCCACTTTGAGTCATGCGAAAGAAGCTTGGTCCGCACGCGATCGCGGGTCGCACCGTCGACATCCCGAACCCGGTCACTCGTCTTGTGCGCCAAGAGCGCGGCCGCTCGGGCACGCGTCTCGTCCCACGGTTCGCGTAGCAGTTGCGCGAGCCATCGTGAAACCTCGCTGCCCGGCAATACGTAACTTGCATCAGTATAAATAAGTTCGCGCAGACCGACTCGCGTGAGGGCCTGCCAGATGCGGGTGTCACGGTCGGTGAACGCCCGTTCCAGAAGCCACTCGGCAAACGCGATGCGCGCGGCAGCGGGCAAACGCTCAAGGCTAGCGAACAGCGCGAGCAGCTCGGTCTCGGCAGAAACCGGGTGACCCTTTTTCGGCTTTTTGAGGCCTGCGCTGGCCGGCGCAACAAAAGGTGCGAGCCATTCAAACCATTGGGCCTGAAGGTCAGCCGACGCGCCGGCGCCCATGCGACGCAGGGCCGTGAGCAACTGCTGCCATCCGCGCGCTTCGGTGGGATATTGCAAGCGCTCAGCGGCGCACTTCGCAAGCGCGGCGATGCGGTTTTGATCGTCCGCGTATCCGTAACCAGGCCTGATACAATATCCGGCAAGCAGCCAAAATACGCGCTCATGTTCTACCGATCGCCGTCGGCCTGCTGAGCGCGCGATCAAAGCGTCCGCGAGTGCACGCAGCGTCGCGCCGTTCCATGCACCGCGATCGCCAAGGCCGCCCTCGAGGTTCCGGACAAGGTCCTTTGCTGCACGGTCGTCTCTGTCGGGTCGAGCCTTGCCAAACGCTGCATCGATCAGTGCGATCGCGTCTGGCACTCCCGCATGTCGGTCGACCTCGAGCACGGCGTCATCACGGGCCTTCTCAAGGTCAAACGCGAGCGCGAACGTGTGGTCAAGATGATGAACGGTCACCGCGATTCGGCCTGTGCCGTCGATCGCGGAAGTGAGGCCGATCGGAACCACTGCCGATTCGCTACCCGTGAGCACGGTCGTCAACCTACTTACCCGCTCGAGCTCGTCGATGCGTGCCAGTGAGCCTGGCTCATCGATGCGAGCGTCATCGGCGGCGTAGAGATCGAGTCGCACCTTGGTCCCAAGGCGCGCCTTCAGGCCCGAAGTGCTGACCGTTTGGGGGTCATCGTCGATGGTGCCGCGCGCGAGAATCGACACGGCGTTGCCGCCGCCGACGTCCAGATAGTAACTGCGAGGGGCACGAATTCGGACCGCGCGTTCCTTCAAGCGTTCGGAGCGTGCGTGCGCCGCGGCTCCGATGGCCACAGCCATGTCGAGGCTATGATGCGCAAGCGCAAGGGGCTCGCACCCGAGCCACGTACGGAGCGCTTCCATGACGCGGCCACGCACGCTTTCGGGCGTCATGGTGCCGCCATTGAAGAGGACGGCATCGACGGGCGACCCCGGGGCGAGGTGAGCGCGCAGGAACGCCGCGAGATGTTTGGTGATCGCGGGATCCCGCTCGTAGGGCAACCCGAGTGCGGTCAACGCATGCCGGGTCCCAGCCGGAGCAGCGTCGAACGAGACACAGGGAAAAAAGCCATCGAGGATGCACGCGGCCACTTCGCCGTGCGTGAGCTCTGCGCGCAAGGTGTTGCCGACGAGCTTCGCCCCGCGCCTCGCGATCGTTACCTGGGCAGTTTCGCTTCCTGACAAGAGCTGCTCTTTCGCGAGGCGGCAGCTCGATACGAGCGTGCGCAATTCGAGCGGCTCAAAGGTCGTGGACAGCTTTCTCTCGACGATGTGCGCGAGCGAGAGATCAATGTTGTCCCCACCGAGCAAGAGGTGTCTACCCGTTGCGACGCGCTCGATGGGGCCCGCGCCGTCGATCGAGAGCAGACAAAAATCGCTCGTGCCACCCCCGACGTCGCAGACTAAGACCGTGAGTGGACGGCCCTCGCGCTTCGAGCGCGCCCTTAGCCCGTCGCGCTCCTCCTGCGAGACCGCGAGGAACGCGGCAATGGGTTCGTCAAGTAACGTGACAGTGCCAAAAATTGACTGTGCGGCGTCAAGGGTGAGCTCCCGCGCGAACGGATCGAACGAGGCGGGAATCGTCACGACAACGGTTGCGTCCTCTGCCGAACTAGGGGCCGAACCAGCGACCAAGCTGGCGCGCGTGAGCGCCAGGATGCGTCGACTCGCATCAAGAGGAGACAGCCGCGGACCATCGCTTCCCCACGGCAAGATCGCGGACGAGCGATTGACGCCTGCGTGCGAGAGCCAACTTTTTGCCGAGAGAATGCCTCGCTCGGGTACGGCCTGCGCGCGCTCGTAGGCCCATTGCCCGACGACCCAACCCTTCTCGTCGCTCTCGCCTTCCAGGGGCAGGTAAAGCGCCGACGGCAAAAGAGAGCGCGCATCGATCTCTTTGGGGCCGACGTGCTGCAAAACACGAACGATTGTCGGTGCGCTGGTTCCTGTGCTGCAGGCCAGTGCGGTGTGCGTCGTCCCAAGATCGATGCCCACCGCGACGCTCATGGCGAAGGTTGGGTTAACACAGGTTACCCTTGAGGCCTTGACGAAACCGTGAATGCCGTTCATCCACGTTGTATGAGGCGCGTCGAGCGCGCAGCACGTTGGAGGCACACATGATCGGTTCAGCTTTGTTGTTTGGTGCAGGTGCGGTCGGCTGGTCGCTTACCGAGTACGGCTTGCATCGCGGTGCCGGGCACAAGCCGCGCCTCAAGAACCCCTTCACCCGGGAACACATCCGCCACCACGCGAAGGTCGACTACTTCGCTAAGGCGTCGAGCAAGGTTGCGATCGCGCTCGCGGTTGGCGGCTTGCTCTTCGTCGGGACGATGCCGTTGTTGGGTCCGCTCAGCGCAGGTGCGTTCACTTCCGGATTCCTGAGTGCCTACGCCGTGTATGAAATTGTCCACCGACGTCTACACACGCACGCCCCACGCGGCCCCTATGGTCGCTTTGTGCGCAAGCATCATTTCCATCACCACTTCGAGAACCCCAAGATGAACCACGGCGTGACGACCCCTATTTGGGACCTCGTGTTCGGCTCCTACGAGCCGGCAACTATCGTTCACGTACCGGGGAAGCTCACCCCACGCTGGATGCAGGGCGGCGTGGACGCGCGCGACTATCAGATTGTCTGAGGTGTGCCTGAAGGGTAAACGTCTGCCGTGTGGCACCTTTATCCCTCGTGACGCGCCTCTGGTTTTCGTACCTCTGTTGGTTTCGCATCATCTTCGACGGCGCCTTTGCGGCGCGCGTCTGGCAGCTGCACTCCGGCAAAGAGCTTCCTGCACCCGCGGTCGTGGCTCCGGTTGTCGCGCTTATGCCGCCGCGTCCGAGCACGGATGCAGCGCTGCAGCTTCTCTCGCTTTTTCAGCGCGAAGGCCGGTTGATCGATTTTCTCACCCAAGACGTTGCCGCGTTCGACGACGCCGACGTCGGTGCGGCCGCTCGCGCTGTGCACCAAGGGTGCAGCAAGGCGATGCGCGATCATCTGGCGGTTGAACCCATCTTGCGAGAAGAGGAAGGGCAGCGCATTTCGGTCACAAGTGAACGGCTCGGTGAGGTCAAGCTTGTCGGTAACGTTCAAGGTCAAGCGCCTTACCTAGGTACGATTCGTCACCAGGGTTGGCGTGTTTCACGTATCTCCCTTGCGCAGCCAGTCGGTGACGTCGACTTGACGATCGTCGCACCCGCAGAGGTTGAGCTATGAGCCCCACCTTCGTCATCGGTATCGACCTC
>CAMBEV010000285.1 GCA_945865595.1 Nannocystis exedens
TCCCAGTGTAACGGCTCCAACGACGAGCGAAAACACCGACCCCGCGACAACGAAAGCGCAGCGACGCGGCGTCTCAGCAAGCGCACGCGTTCCATTCTTCGCAACGACGAACGTCAGCAGCGCCCCAAGCACAAGGTGAGTCGCAAACATGCGGGTGAGGCCGAGCGCGCCCAATTCGTCACCACCTTGGGCACCTTTCGCGAGCCGGTCGCCGACCAGCGGCAAGAGGCTCACCAGCTGGAACTCAACTTTGCGCGCTGACCATCCCGCCTGATCCCAAGGCAACACGTGCCCTGTGATCGCGATGACCACGCTGAGCACTGCGAGCGCAAGCGCTAGGACATGCGCGCCGCGCTCTTCCTTGCGGTCCCACCGAACGACCACAGCACCCACCACCAAACGTGCACCTGCGAGCACAATGATCGCATGCGACGCGAGCGCATGCAGTGCGCGAACCATTGCACCGCCTGCCGCGACATGAGTTGTATAATACACGCTTGCCCACGCGCGCTCCGGCGTCGGTGCGTACGAGAAGAGCAACGCGGCGCCCGTGAGCGCGAGGACAATACCCACCGAAAGCAGCGCCGCGTCGACCATCGCACGAACGGCTTCGGGCCAATTGAGCGGCCTTGCGCTCATCCGCCGACCTCCACCCGCTCTTTGATGCCGGCGCGAAACCGCACAAAGCGGACGAAGACCTCGCCCTCGGTCACACGCGTTTCGAGCGCGTCAAGATCACGTGGCGCCGTTCCGTAAACTCGCTTACCGATCGGATCAAACTTTGAGTCGTGACAGCGACACGTGAACCCACCTTCCGTCGGCTGGACGCCGCAACCGAGGTGCGGACAACTCGCACTCAAGGCCGCAGGCTTTCCGCCCTGCAGAAAAAGCCACACCGCACCAATTTCAGCGCCCTTTTCGACAACCCAGCCGTCCTTGCGGTCCACAATCACGGCGAACCGCTTCGGCTGCGATTCGACAAGGTCGTTGACGTTCGCGAGGCGAAGCCACCCGCGGGCACCCGAGTCGAGAGGCGCATGCCCGATAAGCCTCGCACACGGAATCGCGGCTAACCCGGTAACAGCCACAAGCAACGCTCGCCGCCCGGCTCGCGATCCGTCATCCGCCATGGCGCTATCCTAAGCGCGCCACCCTCCCCCTCACACGCAAAAGGAACCGGCAACCCGCGAGACAACACCGTTTCAAGCTGGTAGCGTTTTGCGGATGGCGAAGCCTCATTCGAGATTGGCAATCCTGGCAGGACTCCTCTGGACGCTCGCAGCGCTCACCACTCTGGCGCCTGCTTGCAGCAACGGAACCAACCCGTCGCGCTTTGACGCAGCGCCGCCTGGACCGAGTGATGCGACGACCGCCGGTAACGATGGCCCCTCCTTCGCGGAGGCGGGTCCGGCATGTAACGGCGAGTTCGACTGCGCCGTTCCGCAGTGCGAAGACGGCAAAAAGACCACCCTCACGGGCACCGTCTACGACCCCGCAGGCGTCAACCCGCTTTACAATGCGATCGTCTACATCCCGGCGACGCGCGAAGCCGCGCTCGATCCGATCGTCACCGGCGCCACGTGCGACCAATGCGCAACGACGGTCAAAAATGCGTTCGAGCTTGTTCAAACCAACGCGAAGGGCGAGTTCACTTTCGACCGCGTCCCTGCAGTCAAAGACCTTCCGTTGGTCATCCAAGTCGGCAAATGGCGCCGCAAGATCACGATCCCGACCGTTGAAACGTGCATCGAGAACCGCGTGGCCAAGGGCGCAGCGCGCCTACCGAGGAACCAATCCGAAGGTGACATGCCCCAGATGGCGGTCGTCACCGGTGGCTGCGATCCGCTCGCTTGCCTCTTCCGACGCATCGGCATCGACGACGCTGAGTTCTCCTCCCCCACCGGCACGGGCCGCATGCACGTCTACCAAGGCGAGGGCGGGGGCAAGCTCGCGACTGGCAAGGGCACTGCGCCGAAACCCGAGAGCAACTTGTGGAACTCGACCGCGTCACTCAAGCGGTACGACATTGTGCTCTTGTCGTGCGAGTGCAACGAGTACGAAAACACGAAGCTGCCAAGCGCGCGCGACAGCATGAAAGAGTTCTTGAACTCGGGCGGCCGCATGTTCGCCACCCACTATCACTACGTCTGGCTCAAGGGCGGGAAGACCGAGCCGAACGGGCCCTTCGAATCGATTGCCAGTTGGATCGACGACGGGAGCTCGGGGTCGTCCAAGGTCACGCTCGACACGACGTTTCCTAAGGGACAGGCCCTCGCCGATTGGCTTACGTTCGTCGCGCCAAACGAAGTTTTGGCCAACCAGGCGACGTTCACCGACCTGAGAGCGAACGTGAAGAGTGTCAACGCGAGCGCGACGCGCTGGATTTACTCAAGTGGCACCGCGCCCGACCCCAAATACATCAGCTTTAACACGCCCGTAGGCGAACCCGAAGCCAAGCAGTGCGGTCGTGGTGTCTACAGCGACATACACGTGTCGAGCACACGATCCGACGACGAGGCGATTCCCACAAGCTGCGAGACCGGCGCCCTCACGGTGCAGGAAAAGGCACTCGAGTTCCTATTTTTCGACCTCTCGTCGTGTATTTCGGACGAGAAGGGGGATCCGAAAATCCCTCGGTGAACACATGTTGATGGGTGCTCACCCAACTCCTCAATAAGTGTCCCAACGAGAACCATAGGCGCGGGGCCTGAGCAGCCCCAAAATGTGTGGAATGTTCCGTTCTTTAGAACGGTTTGCGATTTCATGCGTCCGATCCTGGCGCAAGTCGCATCCGCGCCTATAACTCGCGCTGATCGCCGAGGGAAAAAAGATGTCGCGAAGCCGCACCACCCGCACCACCAAACGCGTTTCCAGCCCATCCAAGAAAGCGCCTGCGTTGGCCGCTAAAGGGGCCTCAGCGGCAAACGCATCACGCCGCCGTCCCGTTGGCAGCGCAGCCGTCGCCACAGTGAGCAGCAAGTCGCGCCAAAAAAAGGCGCCTGAACCGCGCGCCGTCGCAGTGCGGGCCGAAAAGGTGCCGCCCCCATCACCAAAGGAGCAAGCCGTGAACCAGGTGAAGCCCGAACGCGAATCAAAGCCCCAGCTTGAGAGCACGCGCCCGCCGAGCATGGCGACGACGCCCCCGCCGGCCGTGGCTCCCGACGTAGCCGACACCTATTTTCAACAAATTTCGCGCGTTGGCCTGCTTACCCGCGACGACGAGGTGGTCCTTTCGCGCCGCATTGAAGAGGGCGAAAAGGTTATTCTCGACGCCATCCTGAGCTCGCGGCTCGGCTGCGACGAGCTCCTTCGCGTTGCGAAAGAACTCGAGAAGCGAAAGCTGCGCGTGACCGACGTCGTCCGCAACGCCGAAGACGAAGAAATCGACGATGCCGACGACCAAGAGCAGGTCGTTCGTCTTGCAAAGGTGTTTGAGCGCGCAAGCAAGGTCTACGCGCTACCTCAACCGCCCGCGCCGTCAACCAAACGCCGAAGCACGCGCAAGCCCACCGCTGCCGAGCGAGAGCGCGCCGAGGTGTTTGCTCAGCTGCTCGAACTGCGCCTCCATCGCACCGTCGTCGCACGCACAGAGCGCCGCATGCGCGAAGGCGGAGCTGGCGAACAAGTGTTCCGACGGCGCGTCGAACAAGGACGCCGCGCAGCCGACGCTGCAAAAAGCAAGATGATCGAAGCGAACCTGCGCCTCGTGGTGTCCTTCGCCAAGAAGCACATCAACCAGGGCGTGCAACTGCTTGACCTCATTCAAGAGGGCAACATCGGTTTGATGCGTGCGGTCGACAAGTTTGACTACCGCCGCGGTTACAAATTCTCGACGTACGCCGCATGGTGGGTACGTCAGTCGCTGTCGCGCGCCATCGCAGACCAAGGCCGCACGATTCGCATTCCGGTGCACCTCGCCGAGAGCCTCGGCAAGCTCAAGCGCGTCGGACGCCAGCTCATGCAAGCCAATGGCCGCCCGGCGACCGCAGAAGAGCTCTCGCACGCCGCAAGTATCCCCGTCGAAAAGGTGCGCATGATTCTCGAAGCGACCAAAGATCCGGTCAGCCTTGAGAGCCCCATCGGCACCGAAGGCGACGCAAACTTGGGCGATCTTGTGGCCGACGTTCACGCCGTTCAACCCGACGAGGCGTTCGCCGACGACCGCATGCGCGGCGACACGCAGAGCATTCTCAAGACGCTTTCTGCCCGTGAAGAGCGCGTCTTGCGCTTGCGTTACGGCATCGACGAAAAGCGCGACCACACGCTCGAAGAAGTGGGAACGGTGTTCCACCTCACCCGCGAGCGCATTCGCCAGATCGAGGCAAAGGCGCTGAAAAAGCTGCGCCAAGTGTCCTCCTCCCGGAACTTGCGGTCGTATATCGCATCGTGAACCCTTGCGCCGTGGCCATGGGGGTGTATAAATAGGCGTATGCCCCGCATGCAGGTTTACCTTCCCGAAGCCATGTACGCGCTGATCAAGGAGCGCAGCCTCCCCGTCTCGGAGCTCTTGCAGAAGGCCGTGCAGGCGGAGCTGCGTCGGCAAGACCTGCTGGCTGAAACGGATCGTTACCTTGCCGAGCTGGTTGCAGAGGTGGGGGAGCCGAGCGCCGCCGAACGCGCGCGTGCCGGCGCCGTGGCTCAACGACTGGCACGGCATCCCGTTCGTAAAGCGGGTTGACGACAGTGCTCGTCCTCGATTCCGGCGCGGTCAGCAGGCTTGCTGAACGGTCTCGGCACGCTGCGGCACTGATATTTGCGCTGCGCGAGCAAAACCTGTGGCCACCCGTGGTTCCCTCCGTTGTCCTCGTGGAGTGCCTGCAAGGGCATGCGGGTCGCGACGCGCTCGCGAACCGGTTTCTGAAAACCTGCGATGTCGTGGAGGAGACCCCCGAACCCCTCGTGCGGCGGGCCGCCCAGCTGCGCAGGCTGGCGCGTCGCGGGTCTGCTGTCGATGCACTGGTGGTCGCTGTCGCCGAGCCCGGGGGCACGGCGCTCACGTCGGATCTTG
>CAMBEV010000286.1 GCA_945865595.1 Nannocystis exedens
GCCTCTCCCCTACCCCTTACAGAACGACATCAAGACACCTGCGCAAAGTTAAGCAAGGAGTAAGCGGTATCTTCGCTCGTAAATATTCTTGTCTATGTGGGTGGCTCCAAGTCCAGTCCACCTGGACGTAATGACGACCTTGTTGGTCGTGCACGTCGCCACACAAATGCCGACGAACGTCACCGGCTTGAGGCGGCACACATCGTGTATGGACGCCCGACAAGAGGTGTACCCATGCGTAGCCCATCGGCCGTTTCTGCGGCCGTGATCACCGTTATTTCGTGCGCCTCGCGCCTGGTCGATGGAACCACTTCCTTCACCGATGGCGGCAGCGCCAGCGGTGTTTACCCCAGTAATGACGCGGGAACCGTCTTGCCGACAGAAGTTCAGCCGCTTTACCTTGCCTTCACGTTCCACCTTGAAGAGCCGGCGCTCGTCGCTGACAAGACCTCGTTCGATCGGTACGTCGGCGTTATTCGATCAACCGCCGAGCTGTTTCACCAGAACGGAGCGATCGCGACCTGGGAGGCGGCCGAGATCGTCGAGAAGAGCAAGGTCTACGGCGTGAATATTTTGAAAGAGCTCGAGACGGGCGGCGACGCCATCGGTCTTCACGCCAACGGTACGGGCTACGTGCCCACGGACAAGAACTACTCGACCGAAAAGATGGCCGCCGAGCTGATCAGGCAACGCGCCAACATCGACGCACTGGGCGTCACCGTTCGACATGTCTCCAACATTTGCTCGTCGGTCGATTGGGTAAAGGCCGTACAGTCCGCCAAGTTCGAAGCCGTCACCGGCGTCATCGAGTACTGCCTCAAGTCGCTTCCCGACCCTGGTCCGGCGGCCAGTTGCGAAGGCCCGCAATATTGTCACACCGCGTACCCGTACGAGACCGGTGACATGAGTTCAAGCTGGTACGCCGAGTCGGGATCCAACTGGACCACCTCTGCATCAAGCGGCACCTTAATCCTGCCGACCGCCAATCCCGTTCCTTGCGCGGCCGAGGTCGCAGGTGGAACCGTATCGCCAACCCGATGCGGTTATGGCAACGATGACGTGACCGCGACGCTCGCTCAGATCGACAGAGCTGTCGCTGCGCGCAAGCCCGGGGTCGTGCACTCGCATGTGCTCGTTGCGAGCTTTGGTCAAAACCCAAACGCGCAAGTGATGCAGGTGCTGCTTCAAGAGATCAAGACCAAGTACGTCGATACAGGCAAGGCAAAATGGGTCAAGATTCCTGACCTTATTGATCTGAGGAACGCGCAGAAATAGTGCTACCGCGGCACTGCCGGAACGACCACCTGGTTAATCCCGGCAGCGTTACCGCCGGCTGGGTATGCGTACGACGCAGCCGTGGCAAGGCCCCACACAACCACACCGAACGGCGCGTCGCTCTTGGCGCTCTGGGGTCCGTTGGAGCAGCCGCTCACTCCCACGCTGTCCTTCACGATCTGGACGGTCGCGTGTTCGTAATCGCCACTGTTGCCCATTGGTTTCCACCCTGACACCTTGCCCGAGCAGGCAACCTCAACGTCGGAAAATCCGCTGGCGCCCTTCACCCGCACAAGCGCCAGGTGCGTGTCAACGTACGACGGGTCAGTAAAGAAGATGTACCGCGCCAGGAACTGCGCGGGCGGAAGCACGTTCACGTACTCCTCATCGCCAAGGTTGCTCGCGCTCGCACTTGCACCCCCCATAAGTTGCGCGACTAGGAAAGGATGTGAATTGTCCTGACTCTTGACGATAAATGCGCCACGCGCTTCGAACGTCGAAAATCCTCCGCCTTCTATCGCTTTGGGCGCACCAGCGACTGGTGGATCGAACGTCAACTGCGTCCCATTGACGGCTCCCACGATGCGATAGCTCATGCTCTCCTCGCCTGACGTCAGGCGCGAGCGAGCCGGAGCGGCTGCATACTCATGGCCCAGCGCTCCAACGGGAGGAATGAGCTGGTGCGCGGAGTCACAACCACCGCCCGGCGAGGTCGCGGTGTTCCAACACAGGTACGTCTGACCGCCCATGACGGCGATCGGTTGACTTGAATTGATCACGCTGCCACTGAGGTCACCCGTGCTCTGCCACTGAATGAACTCGCCCGCATTGAGCGTATACTTGGTGAGCGTGTTCACGGGTCCAGCCGCGACGCCCACACCCATCGGCAGCGCCTTGGTTGGAACGATCGACACTTCGGTATTGTCGGTTGCTGCCGTCACATGCAGCCAATGGTCCGCCGCTGCAGAGGCGCTCCGATTGGACGCGGGGGGCAACGCCGCCACGAAGTTCGTTCCCCACGCGGTTGTGGGCATGATCAGCTGGGCACTCGGAAGGAACGACTTTGCGCCACCGAACGGCAAAATATCGTACGCGCTGACGGGCATGGTGCTCGTGATCGTAAATGCGCTTGTCTTTCCGGTCGCCGTACTCGACCCCGTGAAATAGGCGGCCGATGCTGAACCCATGGCGGGCGTGATCGGACAGGCGAGGGAGCTACCGTTCATAGAGAGCGGGTCGTGCGAGAGAAAAAGAACGGCGACCTCGCCAGGCGGGACCCCGGTACTTGGCACCGGCTTCCAACTGGACACAGGGCCGGCACCCGCGATGCGGCCAAACTTCGTCACGTCGTACGTCGTGCCCGCGCGCGTCACCGTGAGCTGAGCGTCACGCGGCCAGGCGTTTGCCAGGAAGGCGGCGTGACAGGGCGGCTTGATGATGGCGATGAACGAAGGCGTCGAAACGACAAAGTTACAACCGATGTTACCTTTGCTCGCGCCAGCCGCGTCGCATGCCGGCACGCACTTCGCGTTCGCGCATCCCTGATCGTCAGGGCACGTTTCGATAACGGCGCCATTTGGATCAAGGACCGAGCGCAGGTCGCTGGAACAGAAGCTCCCCGCGCTCGGAAGCCCGCCGTCCCCTCCGCCAAGCGTGGGGCCACTATCGCCGCGCGTGGGACCGGTCGACCCGATGTTCCCGCCTCCGTCTCCAAAGCGAGAGGGAGTGGCACTCGTACAGGAGACGCATGAGACGACAACGGCGATTGAAAGACAGCTGAGTTTACGCATATGGCCTCGACGGGCGTCTGCCTTACCCGCTATTCAAATGAACCGCCAGAGCACGCGGCATCAGCGCGCAACCCAAGCACCACCGCACGCCAAAATCCACGCGACGGGCGCAAATGCGACACCAAACGCAAGCGCAGCGGGGGACGAAAATCCAAGTAAGGCGAGCACGAAAAAGATCGCGAGCGCAGCGGCAACGGCAGGCTCAAGCATCGTGCGTAATTGCGACGCGCGCACGGTCAGAAACCCGCCGACCGGGAATGCCGCCAGGAGGCCAGCCACCACGAGCAGCGCCGGCGCAAAGGTACGAAGGTCAGCATCGTTGACCAATGAAAAATCGATGCCAATCCAGTTACCCACCAGCACCGAGCTGATGAGGCCCACGAGCATCGTTCCCAGAGTTGTAAGCATGCCTGTCGCGATCCATCGCCATCGAATCGGCGTCTGCTCGCGAACGAGTGCGCGCTTGGCAATCTCGAGCGCCCTTCGGGATGACGGCGCGCCACCGGATACCGGCGCGAGACTCGTTCCACGGCGCCGCAAGTCACGCGCCCCGAACACCGCCACGAGTCCCATCACCGCGAGCAACGGCATCGTCGCGAGGATCCCGCTCGCGGCTCGAGCTCGCAACAAATAGAGGTAAAAACCGTGTGCGATCGTGCTGAAAAGCCACGCCGCAGGAAACGCCACGCCGGGTTGCTTTGACTGACGCACGCGACCAAGCGCGTAGCCCCATACGCAAGCAAAGAACAGGCTTGCCGGCAGGGAAAGGAACGCTCGCAGGTACGAATAAGGCCCGTCGTAGCGCAAGATGGCGACCACATCGACCATGCTGAACCCGAGCGCCGCGCTCGATGCATACACCACACCGTCATAGGGCTCGTCGAAGTGGCGCGATCGGAAGGCAGGCCAGCACGCAGCAACCTTGCACGCTTCCCGCACGGGCGCAGAGATGCCCATGAAGAAAATAAATGGCACCGCGCCGGATCCAAAATCCGCGCCGGGCTCCACTTCGGTAAAGCGTCCTACCGCACTTTCAAACGCAGTCGCGAGAAGGCCTGCGATGCTCCCAAAAGCAAACGTCAGACCTACGAGCCACAGCGGCTCGCGGGTGCGGTCGACGCGCCACACCAGGAACAGCGCGAGGAGGGCGGGCACGAGCGCGGGCAACGCGGCAAGCATCGGCGCTCTAAAAGTGAAGCCCGACGTGGGCTGTTCCGGTCACACTGAGCCCAGTTGCCGATCCGCTCGTCGTGTAGAGGACGTCGGCGGCAGAAGCACCCGTGGGCGCAGTCAACTGCGGACGACTCAGAAACCAAAAGCCAACGCCAAGCTCCGCGCCGACGGAAATGTAACCATTGAAGTAGTAATCAGCGCCGCCCGTCAATTCGAGGTTCAGTCCGCGAAGGCGAAAGTCCTTCTGCGACGCTGCAGTGGCCGACGAGAACGCGTCGGAATCGATCGCTCCGAGAAAGCCATACGACGCCCGAAGGCCAACCGCCGGATCCCATCGCCCAAGTTTGGCGTGCCACGCAGCCTCCCCTCCAACGGTCCACATGCTGAAGTCGGCGAGCTGATAGTTGCGCATGCGAGCGCCGACCGTCAGAAACAGAAAGCGCGCACCGGCACCGACTCCCCAGACCATGCCCGCCGCCGAGGCCTTCGAAAGGCCAAGGTTGCTCTGTCCAAGCGCGCCGAGCGCTGCGTAGCCACCCCCGATGTCTGCGTTGATGTACACCCACTCAAGGCCGATGCCGCTGTCCTCGCTTTGTGACTGCCGCAGATCACTTTCAGTGCGTGTCCGTGCAGACGAAGGCGGGGGCTGCGGAAAGGGCGCGGGTGGAAAGAGAATCTGCGCGGAAGCGGCCTTCGAAACGAACAGCACC
>CAMBEV010000287.1 GCA_945865595.1 Nannocystis exedens
GACTACCAGGCGCGTCTCACGCAGGCGCCTGGACAGAAGGCTATTCCATGACGGACTGGCGGCGGTGGCTCGGACCCGACGCCCTGCGCGCTCACGCCTACTGGCTCCGCGTTGGGCGTGAAGGCGGCGGTCGCCTCGAACTCGAAGACGCCGATCTTGGGGGCGTACAACTGAGCGGCGTGGACCTCACGGCGGCGAGCTTCAATCGCTGTGACTTAAGCGGCGCGGAACTTACGTATTGCATGCTGGCCGAGGCGCAGGTGACGGCTTGCCGCTTCGATCGCGCTAACCTCAGCAACAGCACCTTCGATCGCGGCAAGATCGAGCAGTCAACATTCGAAGGCGCCTGCCTCGACCTCGCCACGTTCCATGAAGCGTCGCTCCACCGAGCGGCGTTTACCGACGCGAGCCTCATTCACGCCGACTTCCGAGGAGCGCACATATCGGAGGCTAGCTTCCGCCGCGCGGTGCTCCGGAACGCGCACCTCGTCGACGCGGAATTTCTGGGATGCGGCTTCCGGGAGGCGAACCTCTCTCGTGATGCGACTCAACGGCACAGCGGAGGCACGGCGCGGGGGTCGCGCTTTGTTGCGTGCGACTTCCGCCACGCCGACGTCTCAGCGCTGCGGCTCGATCAGACCACGTTCGAGCGTTGCGGGTTTCACTCGATCGTGGGCATTCCGCGCATCGACGGCCCCTATCGGCTGGTCTCACCGGATCATGGAGCTGACTTCGACGGATCGGGCATCGGACCTCCAGAGCCGTTGCAAGGCCTCTGGGAGGGATCGCAGTCAACCGTACCTGACGAGCCTCCGCTCAATTGGCACGCGCCGCCGCCGCCCACGTCACGCTCCTTTGTCGTACTGGATCCAGACACGGGCGAGGTCGTCAAAAGGTTCCACGTGGAGGCTCCAGGCGTGAGCGCGTCGGCCGGCTCGCGTCCCGTCACGGCGGAGGGTTACGACGGCGTGCTGGCATTGATGCGCGAGCGATATCGGGAGCCCTGGTATCGCGTGGTGGTGGAAGACCTCGGCACGGTGAAGGCACCCGGCACAGCCCGTGACGGGGAAGCTTCCGCGACGAGGAACAAGCCGGTTCGCGCCGGCATGGTCCATGTCGAGGCTGGCCCGGTGAGGGTCGGATTGTCCCTGACCCAGGCGCAGTCGCTCGCCGGCGAGCGGGCCGCGGAGCACGCGGCGGCCCGGGAGGATGATTGGAGCGACGTCCTGCACCCGTTCAGAGACGACCCCAGCAGTGATCCCGACGTGTACGTCGACTACCTTCGCGCTTCAATGCCGGTGCACTCCGTCAACGTGCCCTCGTTTGAAATCGACGTCCACCCGGTCACTGAGGCGGCATACGCCGAGTTCATCCTCGCTTCTCGGCATCGCATGCCGCCTGCGTGGAAAGGCCGAATTCCGAGCAAGCCTCGGCGTGTTCCGGTGACGGGCGTCGACCTTGAGGACGCGCGAGCCTACGCCGCGTGGGCAGGGAAGCGGCTGCCGACGGAGGCAGAGTGGGAAAAGGCTGCGCGGGGCCTACGAGGGCAGTTGTTTCCCTGGGACGGCCCTGCTCGCCCCGAACTCGCCTTCGCAGCCCCGCAGACGATCGGCGAGCACGAGGATGCCGCCAGCCCCTACGGGCTGCAAGACGTCTGCCTGGGCATGTGGGAGTGGTGCGACGATAGCGCAACGCCGTATCCAGGCGCACCAACGTGCCCGCGTGTGTCCGAGGCCGTCGGCGCCGGTGCCCGCGTGCTTCGGGGCGGAACGAGTGCGCTCTGGCCCATGGGGCCGGCGCGTGAATTTGCGCTGCCCGGCGAGATCCGGGACGACGTGACCTTCAGGTGTGCGGTTTCCAGCGCCCCAGCAGAGGCGCTCCCGGCGCTCACCCCGTGACGACGAGCTCGCGCGCGTCCGGGAGCACCGCGCATTTGTCGCGCAGCGCTTGCTTCGGTCGCACCATCACCGGAAACCGCGACTCCGCAAGCAGCTCGTAGTCAAAGGCGCTATCACCAAACGCCGCGTGCAGGTGCGCGTCCGGAAACGAGGCGCGAAAGTTCACGACCTTGCCGTGCGCGTAGGTGATCGGGCGCTCGACGTCGGCGAGCATCACGTCGCCGTCCCACCGCGATCGGGCTGCGACGACGTGATCTTCATCGACGCCGAGCATGTGGCAGGCGCGCTTGATCACGAAGTCGGGTGAGCCACTGACAAGTACGATCGCGGTGCTTGGGCGAACGGCGTCGAGCAAAGCGTGCATCTCGGGGAAGATGCGCGCGGCCAGATTTTCTTCGACCAGCACTTGGTCAACAAATTTGACTACTTCGTCGCGGCGCCAGCCGCCGAAGCACCACACCATCATTTCGTACATACGCTCTTCCGGTACGGCCCCCTTGGTGAATGCCTCGTAGTAACGCTTGAGTACGTCGAGGGGCGCGCCGCTCGTGTCGAGGTCAAACGCACGCGCTTCGACGAGGACCGCCGACGCCGCAGGCTCGCGCAGGTCGCCGTGGCGCGTGAAGTGGACGAAGACGTCTTCGCCGATGTCGCCCGACCAAACAGTGCCATCGCAGTCGGTTGCGATTGCGCCGCGCGAATGTGCCTTGATCGAGTTACGAATGGCGGCGGTGAGATCTTGGTGGTTCCAGAGCATCGACCGAACGTAACCTGCCATAGTCGACGCCGTAAGGAACTGGTTTCGGCAGTCGGTGCAGTTTACGTTACCGAGACGTGAGGACAGCTTTGAAGCGAAACATCGTTCAGTGTTCTGGCATCCCCCTGCTTGCGTTCAGCGCGACCGTGGCGCTCTCAGTCGGCAACGCGCATGCCCAAACTGTGACGCCTGCGAAGGAGGCCCCGCTTCCCGCGGTCTCGACCGATTTGGTTCCACTTCCTGACGAATTGGCCAACGTCGTCGCAAGCGGCGTAACCGCGGACAAGGTGGGGGCTGCCGCCGCGGCGACTAGCTACGAAGCGCAAGCCGCGCTCGCGACACTCGAATCAACGAGCGCGCGGGTGGACCAAGCGTTGGTCGCGTTCTTGCCGCGGCTCTCGGCCAAGGCGGCGTACTCGCGCCTCAGCGATTTTACCCCGCCAGCCTTCGGTACGGGAGCCCTTGTCGCGACGCCGGCACCCGCTGGGACGCTCAACCCGTCGCCGACAATCGCGGCGAACTTTTCGTTCCCACTCGTGCTCAACAACTACCTCTTGCAGGCGCAACTCGCTATTCCGGTGAGCGACTACTTCCTGCGCATCGCCAAGGTCTACAGCGCAGCGACGCACGCCGAGGACGCAGCACGTTTCGACGTCATCGCAGCGAGAGCGAAGTCGTCAACCGACGGAAAGATTGCATACTACAACTGGCTGCGCGCGCGTGGTGCGCTCTACATCTCGTTCCAGGCGCAGAACGACGTACGGACGCACCTAAAGGACGCGAGGAACGCGCTTGCCGTGGGGCACGCGTCGATGGCCGACGTGCTGCGCGCCGAGACAGCGAGTGCGAACGCCGAGCTTCTCGTCGAGCGCAGCCGCAGCTTGCACGAGGTCACTGAAAAGCAGGTCGTCATCGCAATGCACCTGCCGACCGACGACAGGTTGATCGTTGGCGAACGCGTCGACGTGCCGCCGCCACCCTACGTTGGCAACCTAAAGTTGCTCGTGAACGAGGCCCACTCGCAACGGCCCGAGCTGAAGAGCATTGAATTGAATGCGAAGGCCTCGCGGGCAAATGCGACGCTGCTCAAAGCGGGACGGTATCCGTCGCTCATCGCGTTGGGCGAGGCGACGTATGCGAACCCGAATCCGCGACGCATTCCCGCATCGAACGACTGGTTTCCAACGTGGGCAGTCGGTGCACAGGTCACGTGGTCGCCGAACGACGTGGGATCCGCGAACGCGCAGGGCAATGAGTGGGATGCGCGCGCTGCAACGCTCGACGCGCAGAAGCAGTTGGTGCGTGATGGCATCGAGCTCGAAGTGCACCACGCGTACAACATCGTGCGTGAGGCTGACCTTGCGATCGGAACGACCCGCCGTCAGCTCGTCAGCGCAACGGAGGCACACCGGGTCGCGCGTGAGCTGTTCACGCATGGGCGCGCAACGTCAACAACGTTGACCGATGCCGAAACCGATCTCCTTCGCGCACGCCTCGAAGCGCTCAACGCCAGCATCGAAGCCCGCATGGCGCGCGTTCGCCTGGAGCACGCAGCCGGCCGAGTTGCCAAGGCAATGGTTGTCACTCCGCGGTAACGCGCAACGTCCCAGCCCGAACCACGCAGTTCTTCGGTGGTTGAAGTCCGACACACCCACGCGCAACGCGGGCCTCGTCACAAACTAAAGTAACTCAATCACCACGACGCCGCGCTCTGCGTCCTCGGAAGCGGGGGGCTTTCGGCGTGACGCGGGCGGATGAAGAGGCAGCTCGAGGCGCGGTTGGTCATCGCGCACCCGCTCTTGCTCTTCACGTCGACGAATTTGCTCAATGATGAACGGAGGAAGCATCGAATCACCTCCGAGGCCTAAGCGGTGGAGAAGCGACCTCTGACACAAGGAACGTAGCAACACGCCCCAGCGGGTCAAGTGTTCGCAGTTTGTCGGATTGGGTTACGCTTGCCATCTTGGGTACCTTGAGCCAACGGATGAGCCTCGCGCTGGCGGTTGCGTGCGTGCTGACGACACAGCTCGGCGCAGCTTTGGCGACACCCCTCACCCTTGACAGCGAGGAGTGGGAGGGTTCGCGAGAGCTTGTCAATCTCGCGCGAACTGAACTCGGCGCGCCTCGTGTCATTCCTAGTGAACGGCTGGCTTACGACAATCTTAAGCCCGAGGACGGAGTTCTGATCATCCATCCCGAGGGGAATCTTGAACTCGACAATTTGGCGCGGTTCATGACAGCGGGAGGTCGC
>CAMBEV010000288.1 GCA_945865595.1 Nannocystis exedens
TCGCCGGCCTGATGAAGTCGACGAAACTCTTCCAAGCGGTTGTTGGGTTTGGCCTTGTGATGGGCGCCTGCAGCGCCGAGGTCGTCTCCGCCAACGACGCGAGCAACGCCAGCGCAGAGGACGCAGGCGCAGCCGACGCGAGCGCGACCGATGCGCCTGCTGATACCCAAGACGCTGCGACCGACGCCAAGCTTGATGGCCCCCACAAAATGGATGCCGCGGACGGATGGCACACGACCAAGTAACGACGCTCCGCGCGGACGGGCGGTGGAACGGCAACGTTACGTCGCGCCCGTTGCCTGCCGGCGCGCTCGACGGGCTCTCGGCCGAGGAGCGCCGAACGCTTTCTGACGCGTGGCTGGCGCGGGCATCGACCGAGCGGCGCGTAGGCCTTTCGTTTGGCGTGGTTCACGAGGCACTGCTGAAGCTCGACGCTCCGAAGACGCTTTGCGATCTGGCTGACCGTGCGATCGACGACGAGATGCGTCACGGTGAACTCTGTCGCATGGTGGCGTCTCACTATGCGGGTAAGGAAGTTGACCTTCTACCTGATTTACCATTTTCCTACCCGCCACATGAAGCAGCCAGCGACGCCCTGCGGCCTCTGCTTCACGTCGTGGGTCAGTGCTGTTTCAACGAGACGATTGCGTCGTCATTTCTTGAGACGTCGGTGGACGCTGCAACCGATCCGTTGGCGAAAGCAGCGCTTCGCGAACTGCTCAGCGATGAGATTGATCACGGCCGGATCGGTTGGGCCACGCTAGCCGCAGTGCCCGCGCCTCTGCGTGGTCAACTGCAAGCGTGGCTCCTTCCGCTCGCGCGCGGCAACCTCAAGATGTGGCGAGATGCTTCGCGCCCGTATCCCGATTCACCCGCGTTTGAGGCGCACGGAGCGCCGGGGGCCGCCCGCGTCGAGCAGGCGCTGCTCACGGCCTTCGTCGGACTCATTATCCCTGGCATGCAGGCGTTGGGTTTTGACGTCGCGCCGATTCAGGCTTGGGTCTCCCGCGGCGCGCCGACGAACGACGACCCTAGCCTGTACGTTGCGTCTTAGTTCCAGCCGGCGATCCACTGGCGAATCGTTTCGAGTCCGACAGGGTCCATCGTTTGGTTTCCGATGGGCGGCATCACGGTGACGTCGCCCGCGCCCATGCGCAGCCACAGGCCGCTTCGCTCTGGTGCGCCTTTCACCACGATCTCGGTGGCGCCACTCTCTTCCGCGTGCTTCATGCGGACCCCGACCGTCGTGGTGTAAGCCCCCGTCTCCTCGGGCGCTTTGTGACTGACCAGCAGCCGCAGGTCTAGCTCGGTTTGCTTCTGGATGTCTGATTCAGCATTGTGGCAGTGTCCACAGTTCGCGTGGAGGTACGCGAGCGCGTCTTTCACAACCCCTGCACCGGGAACCTCGATGGTCGTTGGCGGCGCTGTGGAAAGTCGTCCCGCGGCTGCGAGAGCGCCGAGCGGATTTTGCGTCGGGTCGCTCAGCTGAATGGCGCTCACGCCGACGAGTCCATCGCGCACGCGGCTGTGACAGCTCGTGCAGTCGGCCTGCTTGGGCACGTTGTGGCCAGTGCCAAGCGCGTCCTTGACGCCATCGAGCCTCGCAACGGCGTCGCTTCCGTCCTCCTTCCACACGTACGCGGCTTGCCACCAATCGTGGCGCGTCCCGTCGCGCACTTTCATGAGAAGGCGCGTCTCGACGAGCTTCCCGGCGTAGCGAAATTCCTTGAAGGCTTTCGTCCCAACCGGAAATACCCAGTGGTCCATCTGCGCGTTGTCGATCTTCGTTCCCGGCGGGAGATAGAGCCAGCGCGCCTTCTGCGCACCGTCCGACCACAAGTCGTAGCGGGTCGCGAACGCGAAGAGGCCTGGGGAGACCGTGCGCGAGGCAAAGTCCGAGTAAAGGCCTGTTTCAGAGAGGAGCGTAGGCCCGGTCGCCGGCGGGTCCCCCGGTTCTGGGGCAGCGACATCTCGACTGCCCACCGCGGCGTCTTCGCGAGCCTCGACCGGCGCGCTCGGGTCCGTGCACCCCGCGCTCAGAATAGCCATTACGAGAGTCGCCAACGCGCGCATACCCGCCTCCAGGGGTAGTATAGCCGCCCCGGCGCGGGCTGTGACCGGAGAGACCTCCGGCCGCTACTTGCCGAGGTACTTGGCGGGGTCCTTTGTGAACTTCGTGTCGCATCCGCTGCAGCAGAAATAATAGGTTTTTCCTTGGTGTTCGACCTTGGGTGACGTGGCGGTCACAGTGAACTCCTCCTTCGAGACGAGGCATGTCGAGCGGTCGCCGACGCTCGCCTCACCAGGCGCCTTGAGGCCGGCAGCCGGTTGCTCGGGGGTCGGCGCGGCGGTGGCAGCAGTGGCGGCAGTGGCGGCAGTGGCGGCAGTGGCAGCAGTGGCAGACACAGTCGGCGGCGTCGCTTGCGTTGCAGTCCCTGCGCCGCAGGCAGCTAGGGTCAAGCTTGCAACAACTACAATTCGTGCTCGTAACATGGCGCTCACTCCTTCAATGGTGGCTCAACGGGTTGCAGTTTCAACATCGACGCGTAGCACGCGGTTGCCAAGCATATCGACGAAGTACAACTTGCCGTCAGGTCCAAAGTTCAACCCGCCGAGCGAACCCGCGGGCAGCCCCGTCTCGAGGTAGTTCACGCGCTCGCCTTCAAGCGTGAAGGCGCTGATGCGACTGTTCGCGTTGTCAGAAACGTATATGTAGTCGTTACGAATTTCGAGTCCTGATGGCGATTGAACGAGGCCGCTGTCCGCTGTGATGACGTCGGCAAGGGTGGCGTTGTCCATCGCGACCGACAGCTTCATCGCTTCCTTCGGCGTGATCTTCTTGCCTTGGGTTCCAGATTTCGTGTCGAGCTTCACGACGCGTGAGTTGCCAGTGTCGGCTACGTAAAGCATCGCGTCGGCTTCACGGTAGAAAAGGTGACTGGGAATGCCCGCCGCATACTTTACTTGCCCAGTGACATATCGGCGGTACTCACCATCGGAGTGGTCGTCTTGGCCGACGTTGTGATCACCCCCAAAATCGTACCAATCGATCGAGTTCGAGAGGCCGCCAAAGACCCAATACTGATTGCCGCCTTGATGCGCGATGCCCATGCAGAGTGGCGTGTTGTGCAGCATGTCAAGGTGCGACCCGAGTCCTTCTGGGTTCTTCTTCGCGAAGATCGACAGGTCTGAAGACCAGAGCGCTGGGCCCGTGAAATCATTGGCCTTCTGTTTTCCGTCGTAGGTGTTGCGAGACTCTCCGCACGTGCCAAAGGTCCCCTGCGTCTCGAAGGTCGTTGTGTCGCCTCCGAACGCGATACCCGCCGGGAACGCCATGAAATGGTTGCCGTTGCTGTCTTTGCGGCGCTCAGCGACTCGGTTCTCGGTGCTCGCGTCCTGAATGATGACCGCGCTGTCGTCGCCGTTATTCACGACCCACAGCTCGTCGGGTTTGCGCGGGTTGAAGGCAAGGTCGCGCGGCTTCTTCAGGCCAACGCCGGCATTCGCGATCTCGGTCAGCACCACGGAGCCTGGGGTGTGGTCACCCTTTCCGAGCTCGGGCGCTTTGACCTCGGGTACGATGACCGGTGGTGTGCCGGCGTCGTCTGTGGGTTCAGCCGGTGAACTGCACGCCGCAAGTGCCAGCAAAAGGGTGTGAACGAGCGCGAGCGAGCCAGACCTAACCATGAGACCTCCAAAAACTGCCATCGGCGTTGCTGCTAGCTCCATAACCGCGACTTGTGACCACGGCAATCGCGGCTGATGCTCTCGCATGACCTGCTGGGCTTGACCCCTCAGACAATCGGAATCAGGTTGCGCGTGAAATGCGTACCGACCTCGCCGTGCTCTTTGAACATCCCGAGTGGCAGCAGCCGCTCTTCGCAGCGCTCGAGAAAAGGGGCGTCCGGTTTGCGCGCTTCGACCTCAAGAAGGCCACCTTCGATGTCGACCAAGTACCTGCCGCGAAGCTCTACTTCAATCAGGCAAGCCCCAGCGCCTACGTTCGGGGCCACGCACGTGCGGTGCCGTTCGCGTATTCGCTCATGCGGTCGCTTGAGATTGCCGGCGCGCGCGTGCTCAACGGGTCGCGGGCGTTCGCGCTCGAGCTGAGCAAAAGTGCGCAAGGCAGTTTACTCAAGCATCTTGACATCGCTCACCCACGAGCGGTCGCGTTTAACGACGTCGATGCCGTTCGCGGACGGTGGACGGAGTGGCCGGCGCTTCTCAAACCCGAACAAGGCGGAAGTGGCGCGCGGATGTATTTGGTCAACTCGATTGATGAACTTGAGCGCACGCTTTCAACGAGCCCGGACCTCTGGCAGCCCGACAATTTGTTGCTCCTGCAGGAGTACTTTCCGGTCGACCCCGCGCGCGGAATCGTTCGCATGGAGTTTCTTGGCGGCGAGCTCCTCTATGCGATGCGCGTCGTGTCGCATGGCGCGTTTAACCTCTGCCCGTCTGAGCTCTGCAACCCGGCCGACGGTAGCGACGCCGTTTGCGAAGTGCCGACGGCAAAGCCGACGAAGCCAGTCGAGTTCTTCGCCTATCCTGAGGTGCCAACAGAGGCGGTGGAGGCCGGCAAGCGCATCCTCGAAGCAGGCGGACTCGACGTCGCAGGCATCGAGTACTTAGAGGCCGCCGACGGTCGACGCGTTTTCTACGACATCAACGCCAACTCAAACTTGCGCCCTGCGATCGCGCGCGAGTTTGGCTTCGATCCCTTTGAACGCGTTGTCGATTATTTGGTCAAGGAGATTGATAAAGAGTCTGCGCGGCTGCCCGCGTCGTCGTGACGGGCGCTTGTTTCGGCGGCTCCCAATACCTGCATTCTACGGCTAGCTCACCCAGCTTCTCTCGCATCCGCTCTTCCACCTTGCGGTTGACCCAAAGTCGCAAGGGAA
>CAMBEV010000289.1 GCA_945865595.1 Nannocystis exedens
TCTCGGTCGACTCAGCGCAGTACCACGAACCGGGGGGACACCCGGGTGGTTGCTGCGCGTGCGCGCTGGCCGGTAAGGCGGCGATGATGATCACGGTTAGCGCCAAGCGAGCCTTCATGTCGAGACCTCACGGCTAAGCGTGAGCGCCCGACGCCGATTCGTCAACGTTGCAGCAGTTCGGCGTCGGAAAAGCGTAACGTCGCCGAATTGCTGCTCTAAGGCTCGCACATGGCAACGCTCAGGCTTAGGCGAGGACACGTTCAGCCGGTGTGGACGGGACACCCATGGGTGTACGCGCAAGCCGTTGAGCGACTTGAGGGCGAGGCGACCGCAGGTGACCTCGTGCAAGTCGTTGACCCCACTGGCAACTTCTTGGGCGCAGGATTTTACTCGCCGGCGAGCGCGATCGTGGTGCGCATTCTGACACGTTCACCGAACGTCGAAATGGATCGCGCCTGGTTTCAAAGTCGCTTCGAGCGAGCGTTGGCGCATCGTCAAGCGTTCGGGTTGCCTAACGAAGCAACGAATGGATACAGGCTCGTGCACGCTGAGGGTGATGGCCTACCGGGGTTGATCATCGACCGCCTTGGGGACGCGCTATCGGTCCAGTTTCTTACCCTTGGCATGAAGTTGCGGAGCGAGCTTATCGTCAACACGCTTGTCGAGTTGCTTGGTCCGCGCGTGGTGGTCGACCGCACCCCGGCGCAAGTGGGTGCGCTCGAGGGATTCAGCGCGACGCGGGCGGTGCTGTTCGGCAACGACGAACAGCCGTTCCGGTTCTCGGAGCGTGCCCTTCACTATGAGGTGCCGTTCGACATTGGTCAGAAGACCGGTTTCTATTTTGACCAACGCGCGTTGCGAGAGCGCGTCGAGCAGCTTGCCAAGGGAAAGCGCGTGCTCGATGTGTGTTCGTTCATTGGGCCCGTCGCGATGGCGGCGGCGCGCGGGGGTGCGACGGAAGTCGTGGCCGTCGACGAGAGTCCAAAAGCGCTCGAGGTGGGAGCCGCCTGTGCAGCATTGAACGGCCTTGGTGACAAGATTGAGTTCGTGCGCCGGGACGCGCGAAAGATGCTCGATGAGGTCTCTGCGAGAGAAGGTAGCGGTGGCGGTTACGATTTGGTCGTGCTCGATCCGCCGCGCCTTTCCCCGACGCGTGCGGCGCGTGACAAGGCGCTCACGATGTACCAAAGCTACGCAGCTGCCGGCTGTCAGGCAACGCGCGATGGAGGCTTGCTCGTGTTCTGCTCGTGCTCGGCCGCGGTCGATTTGCAGCTGCTCACGCGAGTCCTTGCACAAGGCGCCGCGCGTGTAGGTAAAGATGCCGTGGTCCTTGAGCGCGTGCTTCAAGGAGCCGACCATCCCGTTCCGGCGGCATTCCCCGAAGGCCTCTACTTGAAGGCGTTGATCGTGCGGGTGAGCAAGCGATGAAGCCTCTCTCAGCGCTGCCTGAAAGTGACATTCGTAAGTTACAAGGTGTCCTTTTTGACCTGGACGATACATTGCTCACGCACGGCACCCTGACACGTGAGGCCTATGGGGCGCTGTGGGATCTTGCCGAGTCGGGCTTGCGCTTGGTGGCGGTGACCGGCAGGCCGAGTGGCTGGGGCGAAGTGCTCGTCAGGCAATGGCCGATCGCGGCTGCTGTCACCGAGAACGGAGCGGTGTGGGTCGTGCGCGAAGACAAGCGTCGCGTGCGGGTGGTCGACTCGGTGACGCCCGAAGAGCGAAGGGCACGGCGCATGAGGCTTGCGCACCTCGCGGAAGACGTGCGCCAAGCGGTCGCCGAGGCCACGCTCGCCGACGACGTGAGCGCGCGGCTCAGCGATCTGGCGTGGGACATCGCCGAGCACCGCAAACTCGCCGAGCCCCAGGTCGAGACAATCGTGAAGCTTGTCCGTCAAGCCGGTGGACGATCGACCCGTTCGAGTGTTCATGTGCACGCCAGCTTCGACGGCTACGACAAGGCGTCGGGCACGCTCGCTTTTCTGCGTTACGCGTGGAACGAAGACGAGACCCGAGCGCGAGCCCGGTACGCCTTTGTAGGCGACAGCGCCAACGATGCGGCGTGTTTTGCAGCATTCGCGGTTACAATTGGCGTGGCCAACGTTTCAGAGCACTTGGGGCTCCTGTCGGTCCCTCCGCGGTACATCACCGATCGCGCCCGTGGCTCTGGATTTGCCGAGCTCGCGCGGTTCATCATAGACCATAGGGAGTCCATGCCGTCTGTCGCCGAGGAGCACTCATGAACAACGCTGAATACGTCGCGCTTGCGAAACAAGTTCTCTACGGCAACTACCGCCCTGCACCAGTTGCATTTGTGAGCGGTCATGGTTGCACGCTCGTCGACGCCGACGGCAAGCGCTATCTCGACTTCGCGGCCGGGGTTGCGGTGTGCGCGGTGGGCCACGCCCATCCTGATTTGACGCGCGTCATCGCCGAGCAGGCTGCTCGCCTCATTCACGTGTCGAACTACTTTTACAACGGCCCGAATGTTGAGCTCGCCGCTGAGCTCGCGAAGAAGTCGGGCATGGCCCAAGCGTTCTTTTGCAACTCGGGCGCCGAGGCGAACGAAGCGTTGCTCAAGCTCGCGCGCCGGCACTTCTTCGCGCAGGGGCAGCCCGAGAGGCGGCGCATCATTGCGTTTCACAACGCGTTTCACGGCCGCACGATGGGTGCGCTCACGATGACCGGAACGCCCAAGTACCGCGAGGGCTTCGGCGAGGCCGGGCCGGTGACGCACGTGAGTTACGGCAGCCTCGACGAGGTGCGTGCGGCAATGGGCCCCGACGTCGCGGCGATTATCGTGGAGTGTGTGCAGGGCGAGGGCGGCGTGCTTCCGTCGCCTGCCGGGTTTCTCGAGGGGCTGCGCGCGATTTGTGACCAGCAAGGATCACTTTTGCTCATCGACGAGGTGCAGACCGGCATCGGTCGTCTTGGTCGATGGTTCGGCTACCAGGGCAAGGTGATGCCCGACGCCATTGCGCTCGCGAAAGGCCTCGGTGGCGGCGTGCCGATCGGAGCGATGCTCACGAACGAGAAAGTGGCTGCCGCGCTTCCACCGGGAACGCACGGGTCGACCTTTGGTGGCAATCCGCTTGCGTGTGCTGCGTCGCTCGAAGTGCTGCGGATCATCGAGCGCGACAAGTTGTGTGAAGCGGCGAAGGTGCGTGGTGCGTATTTGTCAGAGAAGCTGCGGGCCATCGCGGAGTCGTTGCCAAACGTGTGCGAGGGCGTGCGCGGCGAGGGGCTTCTGCAGGGGCTCGTGCTCAAGCCCGGCATGGTGGCGCGCGACATTTTGGGTAAGTTGCTTGATAGTGGTGTTCTCTTGACGGCAGCGGGTGAGCGGGTGCTTCGCTTTACGCCGCCGCTCATTGTGACCGACGACGAGATCGACCGTGTAACCGACGTTGTGCGTGCCGTGCTTGCGGGGGTTGGGTCACAATGAACCTTCGCGAGTTGAAGCTGAAGTCCATGCATGAACTCGTCGCTATGGGACGAGAGCTCGCGATCGAAAACGCCGCGGGGCTTCGCAAGCAGGAGCTCATCTTCGAGATTCTTCGCCAGACAGCGGCGCGCTCCGGTGAGATCTTTGCTGAGGGGGTTCTCGAGTGCTTGCCCGACGGGTTCGGCTTTCTGCGCTCGGCCGATTCCAGTTACTTGGCCGGCCCAGACGACATCTACGTCTCGTCGTCGCAGATCCGGCGATTCAATTTGCGCACGGGCGATCAGGTCACTGGCGCCATTCGTCCTCCGAAAGAAGCGGAGCGTTACTTCGCGCTGACCAAGGTTGAGAAGATCAACAACGGCCCGCCGGAAGAGGCCCTCGACAAGATTCTCTTCGACAACCTGACGCCGCTGTATCCGAACAAGCGCTTCAATCTCGAGGTGGAGAGCGCGACGGCGGGGCCCGGCAGCAAGCGCGACATGTCCACGCGCCTCATCGACATGATGGTGCCGATCGGCAAGGGCCAGCGCTGCCTCATCGTGTCGCCTCCACGCGCGGGCAAGACCGTATTGCTTCAGAATATCGCCCAGGCGATTACGACGAATCATCCGGAAACCCACTTGATTGTCCTCCTAATTGACGAACGCCCGGAGGAGGTCACCGACATGCAGCGCACGGTGAAGGGCGAAGTGATCGCGTCGACATTCGACGAGCAGCCGTCGCGCCACGTGCAAGTGGCCGAAATGGTCATCGAGAAGGCGAAGCGATTGGTGGAGCACAAGCAAGACGTGGTCATCTTGCTCGACTCGATCACGCGCCTCGCACGCGCCTACAACACTGTGGTTCCACCGAGCGGCAAAATTCTCTCCGGTGGCGTCGACTCCAACGCGCTCCACAAGCCGAAGCGGTTCTTTGGCGCGGCCCGCAATGTCGAAGAGGGCGGCTCACTCACGATCATCGCGACGGCGCTCGTCGACACGGGCTCGCGCATGGACGAAGTGATCTTCGAGGAGTTCAAGGGCACAGGGAACAGCGAGATTCATCTCGACAGCAAGTTGATGGAGAAGCGTATCTTTCCGTGCCTCGACATCAACAAGAGTGCGACGCGCAAGGAAGAGCTCCTGCTGCCCGACTGGGCGCTGCAACGCGTGTGGCTGCTGCGTCAGTTGCTCCACTCGCTCAATGCGATCGACTCGATGGAGTTCCTTCTCGACAAGACAACGAAGACCGACTCAAACCAGGAATTCTTAGAGTCGATGAACTCGTAACCCATGCTCACTCTCTTCTCCCGCCTGGGCGCCGCGGCCGATCGCCTGGTGCGGCGCTACATGCCGGACCCATTCGTCCTCGTGCTCCTCCTGACGCTCGTCGCGCTCGGCCTCGCGCTCTTCACCATGCAGCCGCTGCCCGGCGATGGGGTGGGCTC
>CAMBEV010000290.1 GCA_945865595.1 Nannocystis exedens
CTGTCCAAGGTATGGTTGCCGCCGTGACTTCCAGTGGCACAGACCCCCCTTCGAACATGATGCCCTCAGACGAAAACTCGTCGACCGCATATCCCTGAGGAATCGCGTTGCCCATGTCGATGGGTTCATCGAACAGGGCCATCACCTTGCAGGCGGGATGAATGGACAGGTTCTTCCCAAGCCACCGAGATTGCTTGAGCAGCCCCGCGCGCTTGAACAGGACGGGCGTCATGAGCGCCCCTGCGGCAACAACGACAGCGTCGGCTTTGACTCGGAACGAAGCGCCAGATGCAAGCTGTCCGCTGACGCCACGAGCGCGCCCGGCCACGACCTCAACGCTGTCGACGCGCGCGCCGGTGAGCAGCTGTGCTCCGCGCTTGAGCGCTTCGGGTACATAGCTGACGTCGGTTGAACGCTTTGCCCCGGTTGGGCATCCGAACGCGCAGACCCCTTGGCCATCACAATCAGGTGCGTTGCGATGAATGGGCTCGTGATGGTACCCGAGCTTGCCTGCCCCTCGGGCGATGACGCGTCCGACGCCGCCGGTGAGCGGCATTTTCGCTTGGGTCACCTGCAGCATATGTTCGACGCGCTCGTAGTAAGGCGCGAGCTTCGCGCTCGAAAAGTCTGTCAGGCCGAATTCGTCCCGCCAATTTTGGAACACGCGATCAGGCGCGCGATAGCACGTGCCAGAATTGACGACCGTGCTGCCGCCGACGGCACGGCCTGCCCACACAGGAATGCCGGCGTTGCCCAGGGCGAGGGTGAGGCCATGGTCTCGGTAAAGTTTTTTGACCATATCCTGCGCGCGCCCGCTGAATCCCTCTCGGCGCACGAAAGGGCCTTCTTCGATCATCAGCACCGCGCGCCCTCGCGAAGCCAGTTCATGCGCGCACGCTGCGCCTCCTGCCCCAGTGCCTACGACGACCACTTCACATTCAAGCTCGATGTCTTCTGCTGTCTCTTCGCCCGCGGTAACTTGCGCAAGCCAGCGCGGTTGCTCGACCACCCGCAGCTGCCTCTCGCTGGCATGAAACGAAGGACAGCCAACCGCTGCAAACTGGGCTGGATCGTCGAAGTGTGCGAGTTTGATAGGTGTCGCGATGGCGCGGAGCAGGTTGCGTTTCGGCGCTGAGGGCGATCGGTAATACGATTCGACAAAGCGAATCGCGTCTTCCTTGCCGAGGCGCGAGAGCCTGTGCCCCGTGCGGGGAACACTGAGCCAATCCATTGTATCGAGCAGCGCGCGATAGCCGGTTAGGTGGGTCTTTGGGAGGCCATCAAACCAATGCTCAAGTCGCTTGACGGTATCGTTCCCGCCGCCGTCGAGCCGCTCCCCTGGCGGAATGATGGCGCGTGCAAGGACTTCAACGAGCCCGCGGTGCCTTCCGAACGAACTTGATTGATGCGCCATGATGCGATCAGGGTAGCCGAACTACCCACGCAAGATCGCCTTCTTGAACGTCAAGAAACTTGATCGTGTCATCGCCGAGCGCGACGCATTCTCCCTCGTCGTCGTTACAATCGATCAGTGTCGCCCGGAAATACGGCGCACCTTTCACGTCCGTCGCCACGATCGCTCGTCCGTCGCCACTCTTCCCGCTCTCCCCACCCGCCCCACGCGCGCGCGACACCTTCGCACGTCGCGCTTCGTCAACCAAGCTGACTTCATCGGTCGCGCACGTGAAATGGGGTCCGCCGTCGAACGGATCGACGCGGTGGGCGTACCGAAAGCCAACGCGGGTCAGCATCTTTTCGACGCCCTTGGTCTGCTGCCCCACTTTTCCGATCACGTTCTGCGCCTGTTCGGGCAGCAGCGTGGCGTAGATGGGTCCTTGCGGAAACAGTCCGAAGATGAACTCTTTGTTCGTCTTCGAGAGGCGATCGGCCTCGGCATAGGGCATCGGCATGAAGTGGTAGCCGACCGCGTTCCAAAGGTGCGAGCCGCCGCCTTTTTCGAGCGGAGGCAACAGTTCCGCCAGGAGCTCGTCGCGGAAATTCGCGCGGTGCATTTTGATGAAGAGAAAACGAACGTATGAAATCAGCAGACCGAGCTTCTCTGGTTTTTTGCGATATTCGGGGTCCACAATGAGCCCGCCAAGTTCGGTGGGGCCGTCGTACGAGTAGCCAATTTGTAACTTGATATGTTTGATATGCAGATCGAGCGACGCCGAAAAGCGTTCTTCGTCGAGCACGTCGACGTAGATGTAAGGCGCGTTTTTTCGGCCGAGCTGAGCAATGATCATCGAGCTACCGACGATGCGATCGGTTGCGCGATCGATGACGACGAATACGTAGGTCCGCGCGAAGGGGTCGCTCTCCTGCCCGCTGAAGCTGCGTTGAGAGAGCTCGAGCAAGTCGCGGATGGCCGGACGATCGGCAGGTAAGTTGACGGTGTTCAAATGGTGCGCCACGCGGAAGAGCTCGTCTTCATCGCCGGGCAAGGCGCCGCGGATTTCATACGCGTGCATGGCACCCGTCTACCACATGGGTTCACCTGGGCGGGGGCGCGTTCCTGCGACGCAATGCGCCATTCGGCCACTTATCGTCTTATTAGGGTGTACTTCCGCGCAGAGTGTGGCGCGCCCTGGGTTCGACGGGTAACTTGTTCTGAGCCTTTTCTACCAGGAGAATGATGCCAATGACGCCCGATCAAGCTGACGATCGGAGAGGCGCTGCCAAGCGGCCTTTCGTCGTTAGGCTATTTTCGCGTGCGTCAATCGCGCTCGGCCCCGGGATCGGCGGGCTTGCGTTTGCAGTTGTTCTCCGGCTGGTGCTCCCGCTGCTGAGCTTCGTGCCGCTTGGGCTGGCGCTCGCGAGCGGTGGCATGTCAACGGCGCAGCTGCGTGAGTCACCTCCTCTTCTCTGGGGAACGCTAGGGCTTTGGGTTCTCACGAGCCTCTGGTTGCAAGCCGGGGTGATGAACCTCGCGGCGCAGCGTGTTCGGGGCCGAGATGGCTCGTTCGGCGATAGCATGCGTGCCCTGCTGGGGGCGCCGAGCGGCGGGTTGCTTTGTGCCTCGCTCCTGGCTCCGTGCGTGTTCGGGGTTAGTTTTGCGGCGGTGACGCGTGTGAGCGCGTCGCTGCCCGCGCTTGGTGACGCTGCCCGGGGGGGGCTTGCGGCTACGGTGGTCATCTGGCTTCTCGTTCTTACCCTTGGGGGCTCGTTCGCCGCGTGGGCCACGACCGACCGGAGGTACGGCTACGCGCACGCGCTCCGGTTTGCCTGGGAGCGAACGTCGGGGCGTCGGTTCCGCGCCTTGACGGTCAATGCGCTTACCGTGTTGCCATGGGTCACCTTCGGCGCGCTGCTTGCCACGCGTGCTCCGTTTGCGATTGGCGTCGCGCTTGTGCTCGTCGTGCCGGTTTCGGTGCTGTCTACCGTTGTTGCGGCGACCGGTTACGTTTTGTTGGTTTCGCCACGGGGGCTGTCAGAGGCAGGCGACCCCCGCACCCTCAATCGCTCACTCTTGCCAGGCGTGGCTTGGGCGGCAGGCGCGGTTTTTCTGCACCTCTTTGCGGGCACTGGCGGCCTCGTGGTCAACCGTGCCGCAAACGATCGTGATGCGCTTGCGCGCCTCGTGGGGAAAACGAGCGGCCTTTTCAATGTGACCGAGATCGAAGTCGTCAGCGAAGTGCACGTCGAGAAGCCAACCGAGGAGCCGCCAAAGGATCCGTCCAAGGAGCCCGATTCCCACAAGGCTGAGATCGCGAAGAAGGACGAGAGCAAGGTCGACCCGAAGACTGCTAAGGCGCCTCCGCCGCCAGCACCTCTGAAAAAGAAGCCTGAGGCGCTCGCCGTCAAGAAGCCCCTGATCGTCAAGAAAGCTGACGAAGAAAAGAAGGTTCTGCCAGAGCTCGACACCGACAAGCGCATCGCCGTTCGTCAGCATTCAGACGACAAGCAGGCCGAGAATCCCAACGCGAAGTTCATCGCTGAGAAAGCCAGACGCGTCCAGGAAGAGACGCAGGCGCGGCAGACCGCGCACGATCAGCACGACAAGAACCCGACGCCGGGGGGCCAACACACGAGCAACGACCCCACGTCGGGGGACAGCCATCGCACCAAGGTAGCTGACAGCGAAGCGCACAAGGGCGCCAAAGACCTGGCTCCCGGGGAGCGCGGTTCACAAGACCAAGCGCACGAACAGGTTGGCCCAACCCCAAAAGAGCCCGTTGCGATCAACCCCACGCCAGCGCCGGCTGCCACTGCGACTCCAACCTCGCATGACCCGACGCGTGCGCCTGCTGCAGGGCAGGGCCCGGTTGCGGGTTCCCCCGAGAGCGCGCAAAACGTAACTCCGAAAGTAGCAGAAGGGGCAGCTCGCCCAACCGAGCCAGTGGTCTCGGGTAGCGCGGCGACCGATTTCGACTGGAGCACGGCTGAAATGCTCGGCGTGAAGAACGGTCAGAGGCCCGTCGCGAAGCAACCGCGAAAGGCCTCGCAGTTCGGACTCGGTCACGCTACCGGGCCGAACGGTGGTCTCAACTTGAACCTCACGCAGGACGGCGTCGTGCGCGTGAAGGGGAGCGACAGCGCAGAAAGCTTGCGGCAGGCTTCAGGTGAACGCCGCCGAAGTGAGCATCGCGGTTCTTGGAACGGCAACGTGTTCGAGCGCATGCGAAACGCGAGCGAGAACTACGTTTCAAACGTCAAGGTAGGGAACCAAACGGCGCTCAACGCTGCATCGTCCGCCTTCGCGACCTACCTGCAAGCGATGCACAACCGCATCCACCCCATTTTCGCGGACTCGTTTCTCGAGTCGCTGAGCGGTCGCTCGCGCGACGACGCTCTGAACAATATGCGTTTGATTACGACGCTCGAAATCGTCCTTCACGCTGACGGCTCACTCGCCAAAATGGGCCTCATC
>CAMBEV010000291.1 GCA_945865595.1 Nannocystis exedens
ACCCCACCCCCCCTCGTCACCGCTCGTGCATGCGGGCACCCAGGCTGCACCGCCCGTGGTCGCGCAGTCCCCTCGGGGCTCTGCACCGATGGTCATTGCTCCCGCTGCGCCGCAGTCGCCAGCAGGCGCCGCGCGTCCCGCTGCCGCGCCTCCGCCCGCGCCTCCGCCCGCGCACCCACCGGCACCGCCGCGAGCGCCCTCGATGCCGCCCCCTCTCGCAGAGGTACCGCGCTCGCGCCCGCAGACGGCAGCGCTTCCCACGCGCCCTCCGATGCCCTCCGTCCCTCAGGTGTCGCTCGCTGCCCATGTGGCACCCGCCGCGCAGCCCGCAGCGCATGGGGTCCCGGCTGCCGCACCCGTGATCCCGCATGCGGCGCCAGTCATGCCGCCCTCCGCGAAAGCGCCCAGTGCGAACCTCGGCGTTGCCGGGGTGGCCGCACCGATGCGTCCATCGATGGGTCCAACGATGCCGCCGCACGCGCAGCGTCAGGCGGCAGGCTCGCGTGACACTGCGGGGTCGGCGGCGCGCCGCCTTGCGCTCGTGACGTTGATCGATCGCGTCTCGGATGTGATCAACCTCAGCGCGTTGCGCTCGAATCCGGTTGCCGATGACAAACTTGCTGGCGCGATCGATCGCGCGGTTCGCGAACAAGCCAAAGCCATGCGTGATGAGGGCGAGGCCCCCGAAGGCGTCGACATCGAAGCGGTTTCGCGGGATGCACTCAAGGAGCTCGTCGCGCTCGGTCCGCTTGCGGGTTTGCTCGAAGACGAAAGCGTCAACGAAATTTACTGTTCGCGATTCGATACCATGGCGATTCAGCGGGGTTCGCAGTCGCTCTACGCAGATGTGGCATTTTCGAGTGATGAGTCGCTTCGTCGCGTCATCATGCGTCTTGCGCTGCAGGCGGGCTCTCCGCTGCTCGAAGGCGAGGGGCTCGTCGTTCGTCGCCTTCCGCGAGGCGTGACCATGACGGCGGTCGTCCCTCCATTCTCGGCGCAAGCGGTCGTTGCGCTGAGGCGACCGTCGCGCACCGAAACCTCACTGGAAGAAAGTGTACGTGCAGGGTTACTTTCTCGGCCGATGGCAACCTTCCTCGAAGGGTGCGTGACCGGTCGAGCAAACGTGCTGGTTGTGGCCGAATCCGCCTCGGCTGCGGGGAACCTGCTGAGTGCGCTCATGTCGTGCATCCCACCCGCGGACCGCACCGTTCTCGTGCAAGAGCACGAGGTGGTGAGCGCACCGAACGCAGGCGCAATAGCTCTTACCGTGCCACGACCCAGCGATGCGCAGGCCGTGATGCGTGCTGCGTCGTTGCTCGGCGGCGATCGGTTGTTCGTCGCGCCGCTTTCGGGTGGAGCCATGGTCGCAGTGGCGGACGCTGTGGCTGCGGGTTCAGGCGGCGTCGTCGCTTCGGCGCTCGCCCCGTCGCTTCGGCAGGGGCTTGCACGCGTGGCGGGTCAGCTTGTCCTTGGTCGTGCCGGTACCACGCTTGATTCTGCAAAAGAGCTCGTGCTTGAGTCGTTCGATATTTTTGTAGAGGTCAGTCGTGCATCCGACGGCCGGTTGCGCGTCACGCGTATCGCTGAGTCGATGGGCGAACATAAAGCAACGCCAACGCGCGATATCTTCGCGTTCGACGCAAGCGGGCAGTTTGAGGCCACAGGGACTATCCCGCGCATCATGCCGATGCTTGCAGCTGCTGGCGTTCGAGCCGATGCAAGCCTGTTCAAAAAAGGTCGCGGGTGATGGCGATTCGAGTCGGTGTCTTGGGTTGCGGCATTGTCGGTGGCGGCGTCGTCAAACTGATCCGCGAGCATCACGAATCGCTCGCTGCAAGGGTAGGCGGAACCGTCGAAGTCGCGCGCGTTCTCGAGCGTGACCTCTCGCGCACGAGAGCAGCCGGGGTCGACGAAAAAATCGTAACGACCGAGCCCGCGCAAGTGCTCGACGACCCAAGCATCGACGTCGTGGTCGAGGTCATGGGTGGCATCGAGCCCGCGCTTGGTTTTGTCGAGCGCGCCATTCGTAACAAGAAGAGTGTCGTTACAGCGAACAAAATGCTCCTCGCGGCACACGGTGCGCGCCTCTTTGCGCTTGCCCGTGAATGTGGGGTCGACCTCGCGTTCGAGGCTTCGGTGGGTGGGGGCATTCCGATCATCCGCGTCCTGCGCGATGCCCTCGCGGGTGATCGTGTTGAGGCGCTGTCCGGAATCGTCAACGGCACGTGCAACTTCATGCTGACGCGCATGTGCAACGACGGACTGTCGTTCGACGAGGCGCTGCGCGAGGCCCAGGCCAAAGGGTTCGCAGAGGCTGAACCGAGCCTCGACGTGGACGGCCACGATGCCGCGCACAAGCTCGTCGTGCTCGCAACGCTTGCGTTCGGCGCCAAACTCGACGGCTTCCACGTTTTCACCGAAGGCATTCGCGCGATCGAGCCCATCGATCACCGCTTCGCCGACCGTTGGGGGTTTCGCATCAAGCACCTCGCCCTTGCTGCTGACCGCAAAGGCGCGCTTGAACTTCGCGTGCATCCCGCCCTCGTGAGCACTGCGTCGACCCTTGCAAGCGTTGGCGGCGTTCTCAACGCCATTGCGATCCAAGGCGAATCGCTCGGACCTGTGTTGCTGTCGGGTCGTGGCGCTGGCGAACGGCCGACGGCGGTCAGCGTGGTCGGCGACATTGCCGATGTTGCGCGCGCCAAGGTGCTCGGTGTGCCAGGTATGTCACTTCGCGGGTTACAATTGGCCGAGCGCGCCGTGCTGCCGATCGACGACGTGGTTACTCGATACTATCTTCGATTTCAGGTGTTCGATCGCCCCGGCGTCCTGGCGCGCATCACGGGCGCGCTTGGTGATGCACGCGTTTCGATCGAACAGATGGTTCAAGAGGGCAGGGGCGACGAGAGTGGCGCGCCGGTTCAGGTGGTCATGCTCACACATGCCGCGAAAGAGCGTGACGTGCGGGCTGCGCTACAGTTTCTCGGTGGTCTCGACTTTGTCGCCAAGCCGGTGTGCCTCATCCGTGTGCACGATTAACGCAACTGGTGCAGTTACAAATCGACCTGCTCCGCCTCAGGGACGCTCTCGCCCAGGAAGCGCCCGGCGATCGTCATGAACGCCGCGGGTAAATCAGTGACCCGCAGCTCAAGCGAGCCTGCTTCGGTGCGGGTGCTGTGCAGGCGCCGCTCGCGCAAGAAGGCCGCAACGTCGAGGGCGGCCGATTGCGCGCTGTCGACTATCTTCACGGAGGGGCCGAGGTGGAGCCGCGCCCTCGCCTCGATCGCGTGCTTCAGGAGCGGGTAATGCGTGCACCCAAGGACGAGCGTGTCCACGTTCGCTTCCTTCAAAGGTAACAAGTAACGATCGATGATCAGATTGGGGACCTCGCCCTCGGTCCACCCTTCTTCGGCCAGCGGTACGAGCAGCGGCGCGGCCTGGCTGATCACCTCGGCGCGCGTCGAGTACTGCTGCACCGCACGTGCGTAAGCGCCAGAGGCGACGGTGCCCGTGGTGGCGAGTACACCGATGCGTCCTGTGGTCGATGCGTCGACCGCCGCGCGCGCGCCAGGGTCGATGACGCCGAGGACAGGCACGTCGAAGTCGATGCGCAAGCGCTCGGGCGCCACAGCGCTGACGGTGTTGCACGCGATCACGACGGCCTTCACGCCGCGATCGACAAGGTGCCTCGTGCAACCGAGGGCGTACCGAACAACGGTTGCAGCGCCCTTGGTGCCGTACGGCACGCGGGCCGTGTCGCCCAAGTACACGATGTTCTCGTGCGGCAGTATTTGCCTCAGTGCGTGCACCACCGTGAGCCCGCCGAGACCTGAGTCGAACACGCCGAGCGGCGCATCGCGGTTCATGCGGCGCCTCGGGTGCGTCCGACCGCCTCGAGGACCGCCATGCGCACGGCCACGCCGGCTGCGACTTGGTCGAGGATGACGCTCTGGCCGCCGTCGGCGATCGCGCTTGTGATCTCGACGCCGCGGTTGATGGGCCCCGGATGCATCACGAGTGCGTTGGGTTTCGCGCGTCCAAGCATGGCGGTGTTGAGTCCAAACGTCTTGGTGTACTCGCGTGTTGTGGGAAGCGCGGCGCCGCTGAAGCGCTCGTTTTGAATGCGCAGCATCATCACGACATCAGCACCCTCTACCGCATCGGAAAGCGTAGGCATAATCGTGACGGTGGGGCCAAGCCGAGCGGCTTCTCGAGGCAGCATCGTGCGCGGTCCCGTGAGCCGAACGTTTGCGCCGAGCAGCCCAAGCAGCAGCGCATTCGAGCGTGCCACGCGCGAGTGCAAAATGTCACCGCAGATGGCTACAATGCACCCTTTGAGATCGCCGAGGCGCTTGCGCATCGTGAGCACGTCGAGCAGCGCTTGCGTCGGATGTTCGTGCGTTCCATCGCCCGCGTTCACGATCGATGATCGTGCATGCTTCGCGAGAAACTGAGGTGCTCCCGACGACGCGTGCCGCAGCACCAAGATGTCGGCGTGCATCGCTTCGACGTTTCGTATCGTGTCGAGCAACGTTTCGCCCTTGCTCACGCTCGAGGTGCTTGGGCTCACGTTGATGACGTCGGCGCCAAGCTTCTTGCCCGCGATCTCGAACGACGTGCGTGTTCGCGTCGACGACTCGAAAAACAAGTTGACGATCACCCGACCATGAAGCGCATCGGTTTTGGGCATCGGCCCGAGAAACGATGCGGCCCGATCGAGCAAATAGCCCACTTCGGAGGCATCTAGCCCCTCGATGCCGAGCAAGTGAGGCCGCGACCACATGGGAGGCACAGATATCACGTGCCCTCATGTAGATCCCTCACTT
>CAMBEV010000292.1 GCA_945865595.1 Nannocystis exedens
CGGACGCGCCAGGCCTCGGAACGGTGAGCGACGTCCTCGCGATGAAGGGCGACCGCGGCCTCGTGACCGTGCCGTCCAACAGCTCCGTTCGGATGGCCATCGACACGCTTAAGGCCCACGGAATCAGCCAGGTCCCGGTTGTGGACGACGGGCACCTGCGCGGCATCGTCGATGAGATTCACCTGCTCAGGCACTTAATCGCAGGGGTGAAGACCCTTGAGTCACCGGTCGGCGAACTCATCGTCAGCGACTACGCGACGGTCACGCCCAACACGAAGATCGAGCTCCTTCAGTCGGTCCTGGCGGAGACGAAAGTTGCGATCGTCGAAGACAAAGATCAGCTGGCCGGAATCGTAACCAAGATCGATCTCATTGACTTCTTGGCGCAGCGCGGCCCGGCGTCAGGGCCATGATGGACTTTGCTGTCCTGCAGCAAGTGATGAACGACCTCATCCCGTTCAATCGCTTTTGCGGTTTTCGTATCGTCAGCATTGAACCCGGCAAAGCGCGCATGGAAGTTCCCTTTCGCCCGGAGCTCATCGGTGACCCGACGAGGAACGCCCTCCACGGCGGCGTCATCAGCGCGCTCGCCGACACATGCGGTGGGTGCGCCGTGTGGAGCTCCGTGAAGGACATGCACAGCCGTGTCTCCACGATCGATCTGCGCATCGACTACCTGCGACCCGGCAAAGCCGAGACGCTCATTGCCGAAGCGGTCGTGGTCCGTTCGGGCAACCGCGTCGGCGTCTGTGACGTGCGCCTCTTTCACGAAAGCGCACCGAGCGACACGGTCGCGACGGGTATGGGCGTTTACAATTTTTCGCGCCCGAAAAACAACGACGGCTAGCGCTTACTTGCAGGCGCTGGTCACGTGCGTCGCCTCAAGCGAGCAGTCGTGCGCTTTCGCCACACTGTGCGCCCTCGTCGCTCGCGTGCCTCGGGGCGAACCGTCGCTCAAACGCCGAAAGCCCGTCGCAAACGGGTGGGCCCGCAATGTGCATTCCGAGCCTCGCGGAACGAATCCTCCGCCTCGCAGGGAGAACAATCATGAGCCCACATCGAATGATCGCACTGGCACTCCTAACGGCTCCCTTCTTCGGCGCAGCAGCGTGCGCCGATACGAAGAACGTTGCCGATGCGCAGCCGACGTCCGACGCGCCGTCGACGCCCGACGCGCCCTCGAACACTGTGGTCACGTCTCAATTCCAATTGCGCAATGCGATGCGTGTCTTGTGGCGCGATCACGTTGTGTGGACACGCGCTTATCTCATCAGCGCGATCGCAGACCTGCCCGACATGTCGACAGCGGCCGAGCGTCTGCTCAGAAACCAGGCCGACATCGGCAATGCGATCAAGCCGTTTTATGGCGACGCAGCAGGCGACGCGCTGACCGCTCTGCTTCGCACCCACATTACGATTGCCGTTGAGATTGTCACCGCCGCGAAGGCAAGTGACAGCGCAAAGCTCACGGATGCGAAGGCGCGCTGGTCGACCAACGCCGACGAGATCGCGACGTTCCTCGCAGGAGCCAATCCAAACTGGGCTCTCGCAGACTTGAAGCAGATGATGCAGATGCACCTCGCACAAACCCTCGTTGAAGCGACCGCGCGCCTCACGGGCGATTGGGACGGCGACGTCAAAGCTACGGACGAAGTCAATGCCCACATCATCTCGATGGCCGATGTCCTCACTAGTGGAATCGCAAAGCAATTCCCTCAGAAGGTCTCGACAGGCACCACAATGGGCACCGCGAGCGAAGACCTACACCGGTCGATGCGCGTGCTCTGGGAGGAGCACGTCATCTGGACACGCTTCTATGTCATTGGCGCCGTCGCGGGACTGCCTGATGCAACCGCCTCAGCCGAACGTCTCCTCAGGAATCAGAAAGACATCGGCGACGCACTCAAGCCTCTCTATGGAGACGCCGCGGGCGACGCATTGACCAACCTGCTGCGGAGCCATATCACGATTGCCGTCGAAATCGTCGCGGCGGCCAGGGTGAGCAACGAGGCCTTGCTTGCCGACGCCAAGGTGCGCTGGTCGACCAATGCCGACGAGATCGCGACGTTCCTCGCGGCAGCCAACCCGAACTGGTCGGTTACCACGCTGAAAGAAGCGATGCGCATGCACCTTGACCAAACCCTCGTTGAAGCCACCGCGAGACTGAAGAGCGATTGGGCAGGCGACGTCGTGGCCTTCGATCGCGTGCGTGAGCACATTCTGGGTATGGCCGATATCCTGAGCGACGGCATCGTGAAGCAGTTCCCCGCGAAGTTCGTCGGTGGACCCGCAACAACGGCGCATTAGGGCAATGCGGGTGCGCCGAGCATTTGCCGTCGTCGTGTTGTTGTGCGCATGCGGCAGGGTGACCTCCGAGCGAGGTCCTAACGCCGTTGCGCGCGCAACCGCGAGCACAGGCAAAGCCGAACGCGGTTGCGATGTCGGGATGGTGCGGCTCGAGGGGTTCTGCATCGACCGATTCGAAGCCTACGTGGTCGCGATAGACGGCGCGGAACGCGAGCGCGAGCACTCGCCATTCGACAAGGTCGGCAACTTGCGCGTGCGTGCAAAGAGCGCGGCAAAACACGTTCCTCAAGGTTACATTTCACAGATCCAAGCCAAGGGGGCCTGCACTGAGGCTGGCAAACGCCTCTGCTCAAAAACCGAGTTTTTGCGCGCGTGTCGTGGGAAGGATGGTCAACGCACTTACCCGTACGACGGACCGAAGAAGAGAGCCGGCATGTGCAACGAAGGCAGAGGAAGCACGGCAGCCCGTGTCTTCGGCTTTGATACGTCAAAGTGGACGTTGGAAAACTTGAACGACCCACGCCTTAATCAGCTGAGCGCTACCCTGGCTGCCAGTGGCGAGTACGTCGGTTGTCAGACGGAAGAAGGGGTCTTCGACCTTGTCGGTAACCTGCATGAGTGGGGAGACGATGCCGCGGACGGCTATGGCCGCGGCCGATTTCGCGGCGGGTTTTACGGCGACGCTGAGGCCAATGGTCCCGGTTGCCTCTACGAAACGAGCGCCCACGAGCTCACATACCATGACTATTCGACCGGCTTCCGTTGCTGCAAGGACGCGCTTCGGTAGTCAGTTGCTCGACAGCCTTCTGCGATGTATATGATGTATATGGTGCGCAAACAGCTTTATCTTGAGAAGCGTCAAGATAAAGCCTTGAAAGAAAGGGCCAAAGCGCTCGGACTCTCCGAAGCCGAATTTGTTCGCCAGGCGCTTGACCGCGCGTTTGCGGGTGAGGCACGCAACCAGCCGCTCAACCCGCAGCGCGAGCTCCTCGAGGGGTTAGTCAAAAGCGCGGAGCGAATTTCGCGCGCTCACGGCTTACCACCGGCGTACTGCTTCAATCGCGACGACACGTACAGAGAACGTGAGGACCGCCTCGTGCGGCGAAAATGATGGCGAATCACTACGTGATCGACACGAACATTCTCGTCTATCTCTACGATCGGCGTGAAGCGGTGAAGCAGAACCAAGCGCAACAGGTCATTGCTCATGTGGGCGCCGGTTCTCGCGGGTCTATTCCTGCGCAAGCACTCGCTGAATTTGCGTCGGTCGCACTGCGAAAGTTCAAGCCACCGATTCGGTCTTTGCAGGTGTTTAGGCACATCGAAACCTTCGAGCAGCTTTTTCCGATCATCCCGCTCACACAATCGATCGTCCTCGAGGCCGTGCGAGGCGTGCGCGATTACCGCATGAGTTATTACGATGCGCAGATCTGGGCGGCCGCAAAGTTGAGCCAAGCCTCGGCTGTTCTGAGCGAGGACTTCACAGCGGGTCAAGTGATTGAAGGCATTCGGTTCGTCAATCCGTTTGTCCCCGGGTTCGAAGTGTCGAAGTCGCTGCCGTAGGGAGGAACCAACGCCCGCGGGCGTTAGCTCCGCTTACCTGCAATCGCTGGTCACGTACGTCGTATCGTTCTTGTCCTCTGCCTTCTGACCGCCAGATGTGCCCAACCCACAATCGCAGATGTCGTAGTAGCACGTGGTTCCGCCACTATCAGTCTTGCTAGCGGTTGCCGGCTTGCAGCCAGAGTCCGCGCAGCACTTGAGCTGGCTGGCGGTCCCCTTGGTACCCCAGCTGGCCATCATGCTCGGATTGAAACACTTCATACCGAAGAGATACTGGGCGGTCGGTGCGACCACGTTGTCCGTGACCTGTGGGACGAGCTCTGCGTCTGAACCCGTGCTGCTGCCGCACGCGAAAAGCGAAACCAAAACCGACGCACTTACAAAAATTCTCATTGTCTCTACCCCTTTGAGGCCTCGTATGTGACACGCGTGGCTTCGCAGGCAATCGGCTACCCGTAAAAGTAACCGGTTAGTTCGGCAAGTTAAGCAGCTTGACGGCGTTGTTGTAGAGGATGTCGCGGCGCAGCTTCTTGTCGCTCTCGGTCGCCATGAGCACCTTGGCCATCACGATCGCCTGGTGATAAAACGGCCAGTCCGACCCGAGCAAGATGCGCGACGGATCGACGCGCTCGATCATGAGGCGCAGGCCGGTGATCGACTGACCCGATAGCTCGAGGTAAACGTTTGGATACTTCGCAGCGAGTTCGGTGGCCTCTGCAAATTGGAGCGCGCCGGCGTGCGCGAGAACGAACTTGGTGTTCGGGTGCTTACGGATGGGATCTTCGTACCATCTCACTTGCGTGAGGTAGTCGCCAAGTGCGGACGCAATGCCAACGGGTCCGCAATGGATCAACACGACGAGACCGCGATCACCGCACGCCTTGTACATTTTGGCTGCGCGTCGACTGT
>CAMBEV010000293.1 GCA_945865595.1 Nannocystis exedens
GAAGGTCGTCGAGTGAAGCCGCGAGATCGATCGCCTTCAACTTGCGCCACGCCGAAGCCCACAGTTCCTTCGGCAAGCGACGAGCCTCGCGCGTGCTCTGTTGGCGGAACAAGTCGACGGTGGTTTGATTAGCAAACGACTGAATCACACGTAGCTACATAATACACGGTGTGTGTGTAATAAGCAAGGCTACGGATTCGCCGGCACACCCGCGCCAACAAATTCCTCGACGAACCGCGACGCAGGTCGCGCCGCGATCTCCTCCCAAGTGCCAGTCTGGGTGATCGCGCCGGCCTCGAGCACCGCGATGCGATGGCCCAGCTCATGGGCATCCTCTGCGTCGTGCGTCACCACGATGGTCGGCAGGGCCAGCGTGGTCAGGTACGCGGCAAGGAACGTGCGGACCTCGCGGCGTGAATGAACGTCGAGCGCGGCCAGAGGCTCGTCGAGCAACAACGCGCGAGGGTTGACAGAGACAGCGCGCGCGAGGGCGACGCGTTGCTTTTCGCCGCCGGAGAGTGACTGCGTTCGTCGATCACCGAGCGTCTCGAGCCCGAGGTCATGAAGGATGGCTTCCACTCGCTGCGCTTGAGCCGTCCGGTCCAGTTGCGACGGGGAGCTCGCAAGCGCGAACGCGATGTTCTCCCGGACGTTGAGATGAGGGAACAGCGCGTAGTCTTGCGGCACGTAGCCGATCCGCCGGTGCTCGAGCGGCATGTCGACGCCTGCTTCTGTGTCGAGAAGAACCGTGTCTCCGACTGCGACGCGGCCTCGTTCAACTTCGCGTACGCCGAGCAGGAGCGAAAGCAGGCAGCTCTTGCCTGCTCCGTTCGGGCCGACGACGACGAGCGTTCCAGGTGCCGTGTCAAGATCCACGTCGATTCGCATGCGTCCGATCCGCGCGTTGACGGTGAAGCGAAGGCTCTCCGGTGTGTTCACAACGTGGGCTCCCCGCGCTCGGTCGAACGGCGCAAGGCCGCGCGCACAAACAAGAGCAGCGCAAAGGCGACCACCACGAGGACGATCGAGAGCGCCTGCGCGGCACGCATGTCCGACTCGAGTGCGGTGTAGATCGCGAGCGGCAGCGTCTGCGTCTGTCCCTGGAGATTGCCTGCAAACATGAGGGTCGCACCGAACTCACCAAGGGCCCGCGCCCAGCTCATCGCAGCTCCAGCGAGCAGGCCCGGCGCCGCCAGTGGCAGTGCGACCCGAAAGAACACCCGCAGCGGGGGCGCCCCGAACGTCCGGGCGACCACCACAAGCGACGGGTCGATCCGTCGAAACGCGCTCGTCGCGGCCTGTACGAAAAATGGGGCCGAGACAAACACCTCGGCCATCACCACGGCACATGTCGTAAACGAAATTGACCAGCCATCGGGGTAGAGAATCCCGGCGAAGAGACCTCGGCGACCAAACGCGAGCAGCATCGCTACTCCGGCTACCGCTGGGGGAATGACGATCGGAAGTTGCACCGCAGTCTCCACCGCTCGCGCAAGCCGCCCCTGCGCTCTCGCGAGAGACCACGCGAGCGGCGTGCCGAGCACGACCACCACGACGAGACTCAAGCCGGTCGTCATGAGGCTGAGGCGCAGCGCGGGCCATACCAGCGGATGCCGCAGTCCCTGCCCGAAGTCGGTGGCGCGGATGAACAAGGCAAGCACTGGCACAACGAGGAACGTCACGAGGAGTCCGCCGACAACCGCCAGCACGGTATGCTCGACGCGTATTCGGCGACCGTTCACGGTGCTGAATCCCTCTCGCCTGGGGGCAGAAACCCGGCGCCGTGCAGCGTTCGCTGACCCGCGAGCGAGAGCACGAAGTCGACCCACGCGCGCCCGAGCTGGGGATGTGCGGCGCCTGTCACGATCGCAATTGGGTACTCGGCGATAACGTTGATGTCCGCTGGAATGGTGACGATGCTGACCTGAGCTCGCGCGGCGAGAGCGTCGGTCCGGTAGACGATTCCCGCCTGTGCCTCGCCGAGGCTGACCTTGGCCAGCACCTGCCGCACGTTGAGCTCGCGAGAGACGACGCGCGCCTCTACACGTGAACGGAAGTCAGTGCTCAGGCTCGTTGATGCGCGATCGAGAATCTGTAGCGTGTAGCGACCAATCGGAACCTCGGGCGTGCCCATGATGATACGAGGCGCCGTGGGCAGATCGGCGAACGATCGGATCATCGTGGCGGCTTCTGTTGCCACGACGATGACTGGCTCGTTGCGTGCGAACGTAACGGGCACCGCGACGCGGGAAGCCCGCACCAACTCATCGATGTGCCGCGGGTCAGCGGACGCGAAGACGTCAACCGCGGCGCCGTGCTCGAGCTGCGTGCGCAGTTCCTGAGTGCCGGCGAAGTTGAACGTGACCTCGACACCAGGATGCGCGCGCTTGAAGTCGTCCCCCATCGCCGTGAACACGTCGCGAAGTGACGCCGCGGCGAAAACGACGAGCTTGTCTTCCTTCGCGCTCGGAGTTGCCTTGGAGCAGGTGCAGCCGGCGAGCATCAGAACGAGCAGCGCCGCAACCAGCCTCATTATGCGCCTACTTACCATGACCTCTAGTATGATGAGCGCCTCCAATGTCCCTCATCGTCCAGAAGTTTGGCGGCACGTCGGTCGGCTCGATTGAACGCATGCGCAACGTCGCACGCCGCGCGCTCGCCACCCAAAAAGCGGGGCACGACGTCGTCGTCATCGTGAGCGCAATGAGTGGCGAAACGAATCGGTTGCTAGGCCTCGCCCACGAATTGACCAAGGTGCCCGAAGCGCGCGAGATGGACGTGATTGCCGCCACTGGCGAGCAGGTCTCGGCGGGCCTCGTGGCGATGGCGATTCAAGCCGAGGGCGGCAAGGCCCGATCGCTCTTGGGGCATCAGGTAAGAATCTTGACCGACGACGCGTTCACCAAGGCGCGCATCAAGGCGATCGACAGCAGCAAGATCACCGAGACCCTCAAGCGCGGCGAGATCGCCGTCATCGCAGGTTTTCAGGGGGTCGACCACCACGGTGACATCACGACGCTCGGCCGCGGAGGCTCTGACACTTCGGCGGTTGCGATAGCCGCTGCGATCAGTGCGAGTGCGTGCGAGATCTACACCGACGTTGATGGGGTCTACACAACCGACCCGAATGTCTGTCCGTCGGCCCGCAAGATCGACCGCATCTCGTACGAAGAGATGCTCGAACTCGCATCGCTCGGCGCCAAGGTGCTGCAAATTCGCAGCGTCGAGATTGCAATGAAGTACGGCGTGCCCTTGCACGTCAGAAGCTCGTTTTCCGAAGCGGAAGGAACGTGGGTCGTGAAAGAAGAGAGCGCGCTCGAAGAAGTGGTGGTCGCAGGCGTCGCGTACGACAAGGGCGAGGCCAGGGTTCACTTGGTGGGCATCGAAGACAAGCCTGGCATGGTCGCTGATTTGTTCGAGCAGATCGCAGCCAAGCACATGAGCGTCGACATGATCATTCAAACCGCGACGACTGGCGCTGCCGAACGCGCAAATATCACCTTCACGGTTGCGAAAACCGACTTGGCGCGCGGTAAGGCGTTCCTCGAAGAGGTCGCCACGAGCGTCGGTGCTCGCGAAGTGCGCTACGACGAAGATGTCGTCAAAGTGTCGATCGTAGGTCTCGGCATGCGTTCGCACGCCGGTGTTGCCTCAAAGATGTTCCGCATTCTCGCGAACGAGGGCATCAACATTCAGGCGATCGCAACCAGTGAAATCAAGGTAAGCTGCTTGATTGCTGCGAAGTACACGGAGCTTGCGGTGCGTGCACTTCACGATGGTTTTGGACTTGGGCAGAAGACGTAGGCTTTTTTTGGAACCGACAGGGGGTCAAAATGAAAAATGATCGTAGATGGTTACATATCGCTGCGCTCACCGCTTTCGCCACGTTTGGCGTGGGCGCGAAGGACGCGGGCCTCGGGTGCTGCAAGGGTGAAAACCAGTATCCGTACCTTGCCGATGCAGCGACTGATGCAGCGACTGATGCCGCGCCCGATGCAGCAGCAGATGCAGCAGCAGATTCCGCCGTGGTAGTCGACGATGGCGCGGCCGATGCGAGCGTCGACTGATTCGCTGCCTTACCAGCCCCACGTGTAGCTAAGGCGCAGGCCCACGCTCGTCCACGACGGGTACGTTCCAAAGTCAGACAAGATGAAGTGCTGCCGTGCAGCGAGGCCGATCGCGAGCTTGCGAGACGCGCGGTAGTCGATGCCCAGCGCGGCGGCCAGGCCACCCGCGGGTCCGGCGTCCGTGCGTGTGCCACCCCCGAGCCAGTAGCCTGTTCCCAAGAGCCCAATGTAAGGCACCCACGAGAGGACGTCGAAAACGTAACCGACGCCGACGCCCATGTGGCCGATGGTCTTCGGTTGCTGTGGCGCGGCCCCCTTGTCCTTCTCCACCTCGGGTTCAACGACGTGAAGCGCAAAACCGCCCTCGGCCATCAGATTGAACTGGTCGGTGAGGCCATAGCTGTAGTGCGCACCGAAGCCGCCGCCGAGGTTCGATGTCGCCGTGTTAGCAACTTTGAGAGATACGAATTGGGCGTCGATGCCCACCTGGTGCTCACGTTCCACGGCATCGGCGGCGGGCGAGCCAAGAAGTGCGGCGACGGTGAGGGCGGGCGACAAGCGCATCGGAACGACCCTACCACCGGAGCGCGAGAATAAAAACGCCGACCCGGGGTCTCCGAGTCGGCGATGTGTAAAGTACCTTAACTGTAAAGTTACTTGGCTTCTGCGAGGGCGCGGTCGATCAACTTCTTGAACTTAGGCAAC
>CAMBEV010000294.1 GCA_945865595.1 Nannocystis exedens
CCAAGAAGCGATCGGCCCTTCGCGACGAACTGCGCCGTAAGCTGTTGCGCATGATCGAAGGCGGCCAGCTGAAGGTCGTCACGAGGGACAATCAGTTTGCGGTCGTGATCCCCGGTGATTCGCTGTTCGACGCGGGCAAAGCTGATGTGAAGAACAGCGGGAAATTCCTGCTTCTCGAGCTTGCGCATGCGCTCACCGCATTCGCAGGGCGTCGCATCGTCGTGGCAGTTCACACCGACGGGTCACCCACGAAGTCAACGCGCTTTCCTACCCATGCCGACCTCTCGGCGGCGCGGGCATCTGCGATTGTGGCGCTGTTCGCGAAGAACGATCTGCCGAGCGCGCGACTCATCGCGGTAGGTGTCGGCGACAGCGTGCCGTGGAGCCCCGCGGCAGGTCCCGACGAAAATCGCCGCGTCGAAGTCAGCTTCGAGCTCAACGCTGACGAGGTTCTTCCGCTGCCTGAGGAGGCCCCTGCGACCGTTACCGCGATCCCGTAACCACCTCGGGACCCCGGCTCAATCAGGCTTCGGTGCGTCGATGGGGTCCCACCTGAGGCTGTCGCCGACTTCGTCGGATATTTTCTTTGCGAGTCCTGGGCGCAAGATCGGCGCAACGTAGAGGCCAGGGCCCTTGCCCGTCTTGGTGCGCGAGAAGTAGGCCACAAGGCGGCCATCAGGACTGCACGCGGGGTACATGTTTGCGCCGGTGCGTTGCGTGAGTCGTCGAATGCGACCGCCCGTGGATTCGACCGCGACCACGTCCGAGCCCATCCCGATGCCAACCGTCAAGAGAACGTACAATCCCTCGGGAGTGTCACAAAACGAAGGGCTCGACGCAAAGAAGCCGGGCGGCGAAACGGCTTTGCCGTTGATGAAGATGCGCTGGACGTGGTTTCCAGCGGCGTAGGCGACTTGGCCAGTGGGCCCCACCGAAGGATAATTCGCGAGCGGTTCCTTCGAGATGCGGTCGAGCGTCTTGAGGTTTGGATCGCTCACGTAAATCGCACTGTCGCCATCGTTGACGATCGACACGGCGAACTTCTGTCGATCCCCCGAAAATGCGATGCCGGTCAGCGCGCCAAAGTTAGGCAGCCGCATCGGAATCGGCGTGGCATTTTCTCCCTGGGCGAGACGGTTGCGATGAAAATTCTCGCTGATCGAATAGTAAACTTCGTTGCCTGGTCCAAAAGCAGGGCTGGCCACCGTGTGGCTGTTTGGCCCGAATGGATGCAGGTTGAAGCCGTCAGAATCAACGATGCTGATCTGCGTCCAGCGCCCGACGCGTGACGTGAAAATTAAGCGACTCGCAAACCCCCCGGGCCGTCCTGTGAGTCCTCCGAGAAGCGCGTCGACGAGCCGGTGAATGTTCGCGCGCAGGTCCTTTTCACTGGTCACCAGCTTATGCGTGTAAGCGGCCTTCGGCGGTGGGGCTGGTGGCGCCAGCGGCTCCACAGGTGCGTCCGCTGCGACAGGCTTCTTCTTGGCCTTTGGCGGTGCGAGAAAGGCCTCAGCCGTTAGTTCAATATCTTTACCCTTGAGGTCGGCGTAAACGCGGACGATCGTCTCGACCTTGGTCTTGTCCCAGGCGCTCCACTCGATCGGAGTGTCACGCATATAGGGGCCGTTGGGAGTTTTGGCCTGATCGATGACTTCGAACTGTCCGGACAATTCAAGGTCGCGCTTGACCACAAGTTGCAGCGTCGTGTCGCTCGGCGATTGGGTGAGCAATGGCAGAACGGCCAATTTTGGAAGCGGTGGCAGCACCTGCCCGCCGGCCGAACCATCGACGACGACCGTACCGAGGATGCTCTCGTCGCCTTCGCTCGCGGCCGCGTTGGTCGACGCGCAGACGAAAAATGGTGCAAGTAGAGCGACAATTGAACGTTTCATTCGCATGCAGATTGCACCGTGCACTGGAATAACACTGGGAAAGGCTTGGCGATCAATTCAGGGTAAGCGGGCGGCGGCGCGGGCACCAACGTACCACTTGATTGAACGCGGTTGAGAACACGCTTGGCCTCGGCGTCGAACGTGGGATCGCCGCTCGGGTGAAAGGAGAAACCGGTCACGCGCCGATCGTTCGATACTGTAACCGTGGCGGTTGCCTTTAGTTTCTTCATCTGATCAAACGGGAGTCTCCCTTTGATGTCGAAGCGACTGAGAAAGAACGCGGCAAGCTGGCCACGATAGGTATCCGCGGCGCGCTTGCACAGGGCTGGGCAGGGATCGTTGCCCCCCGAAGGATCACCGAGCTCAGCGGAATTCGCCGCAGCGTCAGCGCTCACAGTCGCGCCACCCACCGACGAGTCGGGCACTTCGTTTGGTACTTCAGCATCAACGGTAACGGCGGCGTCAACCACGGCATCTGCGCTTGTTGACGCTTTGGTCGACGGCAAAACGGTATTGTCAGCTGGCTTGACCGATTTTGTGGACCCCGGGCCGCTTGTGCCAGCGGTGGGTCGCGGCGAGCCGAGTTTGAGTACGCGGCCATCAGGAAGCACAGGAACGATGGGCACCGCGATGGGCCTCGTTGCTTCATCGGAAATATCGGCGCGCTGCGCGGGCGGGGTTGGGCTTGCAAGGGCCAGCGCAAAGAGAAACTGCGCTAGCAGGGAAGCGGCCACCGCGATCGCGAACTCGTCGGGACGAAAGTTCGCGCGCGCCATCACTTGGGAATCTCCGCCTGCGGATCGACCATCAAGTTTAGTGACGATACGCCTGCCACGCGTGCGGCAGCGACAGCGCGAGCAACGGCGCCGTACCGCGCGTCGCGATCACCACGAATGTAGAGTTCGCGCTCCTGTTGCAAGCGCGGATTGGTCTGGAGCACTTCTTCGAGATTGTGCGTGACGTCGGTTTCACCAAAAATAAATTTCTCGTCTTTCGTAACCGTAAGCACCAACTTTGCGTCTTTGATGGGCGTGTTGGTTGCTTGAACTTCAGGTAACTTGACGTTCAAGCCGGTTGCCAAAAGAGGGGCTGCGACCATAAAGACGATCAAGAGCACGAGCATCACGTCGACCATGGGTGTGACGTTAATCTCGCGGATGGAACCGCCTTGCCCTTCGCGTTTTCCGGTGGATAGTCCCATCGGTGTTACCCGTGGCGGTGTGGTTGCGGCTGCACGTCAGAGAGGATGGCGACCCACTCGGCGGCGCTCGCTTCGAGTTCGGATGTCACGTCTCCGATCATGCGGTCAACCGAGTTGTAGAACACAAGCGCTGGAATCGCTGCGGCGAGACCGATCGCAGTCGTAATGAGCGCTTCGCCGATCGCAGGCGCAACGACGGGCAGCGATGCGCTCTTGGCCGCGCCGATGCGGACGAACGCGTCCATGATTCCATAGACGGTGCCGAAGAGTCCGACGAACGGTGAGACCGACGCGATGGAGGCGAGAGCGCTCATCAGCGAGCGAGCGCGTTGACCTTCGGTTACGATGGCTCTGTCGGCAGCAGCACGAAGGCGATCGACGCTCACCTGGCTGGCGTGGTGCGCGTGACTGCGTGCGAACATTTCGGAGAGCACGCGCGATCCCGCAGAGGAGCCGCCTACGGTCGCGACGAGTTCGTAAAGTTCGTTCGATGTGTTGGTCCGTCGGGCGCGGGCCTCGAACGCGCGCGCGGCAGTACGAAGGCGACGCACTTGCAGAACCTTAAGGGCCGCGACGACCCAAACCATGATCGACGCGCCGATCAACAACATAAGCGTAATGCGTATCGGCCACGACGCGTGCGTGAAGAGCGTCACCAAGTCGAGTTTGATGGCGGACGCCTCGTCGGTGCCAGCCGCTGGAGCAGAAAGGAGCGTCAGCATGGTTCAGTTGATTGACTTATTGACCAAGCATGATGTCGACCCGGCGGTCTTTTGCGTAGGACGCTTCGTCGGTGCCTTTTGCGTCCATCGCACCACGCGAGGTCGTCTCGGCCTTCTCTTTGGTCATGCCCTTGCCGGTCAAGTAGCCGGCGATCGCGTCGGCGCGCCTGTGCCCGAGCAGCATGTTGTATTCGGTCGAGCCGCGCGGGTCGGCATGGCCGACAAGACGCACGCTGCGGCCTTTGAGCGGCCCAGTCACGAAGCACGTTGCGACCTTGTCGAGAGGTCCGGTGTCTTGCTTGCGGACCGCCGCGGCATTGAAGCCAAACAATGCTTCGGGCTCTGGAATGCCACACGCCGCAAGAATCTGCGGGTCAATGTGAACTTGGCTTGCAGTATCCTCGGGGCGTGCCGCTGTTGCGGTGGGTGCTGCGGTTGTGTCAACCGGTGCGGCTGTTGCGGTCGGTTTCTCGGGTGCTTTCGGCGCGGGTGGATCACCGCCACAAGCCGCGAGGGAAAGGGCGAACAGCGTGCTGTAGATCATATGGCGCATCGAGGTCTCCTTCAGAAGGGCGCCTAATGTCGCCCGATATGGTGAACGTTGGCAAGCCCCCGGACGTGACACCGACGTTACGCCTTGCGTTCAAGCTTGAACTTGCGACCCGCCGTGCCGTCTGCCTCAAGCGCCTCTACGCGGAGCATCGTAAGAGCAATTTCTTTCACGCGACCGTCCTTCTGTCGGAGGTGAAGGCGATCGCCGTCGCTCTTGAGCACTTCGCACGTACCGAAGGCAAAGTGCTCGACGCTGTCGCCCGCGTCGGGGAAAACGGAGTCACTTTGCGAAATCGCGGGCCTCGAGAGTTTCTGCGGCATGGCCGATGGACCAGGCGCAGGTCCTGAGGGCTTCGCAAGCGCAGGTCGCGAATCCGCAGCCGTGCGAATA
>CAMBEV010000295.1 GCA_945865595.1 Nannocystis exedens
CGAAAGCGCCTACGCATTTCTCGGCGACGTCCGTCGCGTCATGGCAGGAAGGCGCCCAAAGCTCGAAGACGCAGCGGCCCCTGTCCCGTCGACCAGCGTTCAAGACCTTTCGCGCCATGCGCCGTCGAGCCGACGCATTTCATTTGGGCCACCCTCGAGAATTTCCGATCATGCTGGCTTGCGTACCAAGGAGCCTCCGCGCAACGAGTGGAAGGGAAATTTGTTTCTCGTCGTCGCTATCGCCCTTCTTCTCGGGATCGCAACGTTCGTCGTGTTCCGCGAGAAGACGCTCGATCAGCAACAGCGAGCGGTTGAGAGCAAAGGTAATTAAAGCGAATTAAGGCGTCTCACGCCGAATGCGGTACGCGCGAATTTTCTTGTGTAAATTCGTCCGCTCGACACCCAAAATGACAGCGGCACGCGAAATGTTCCACTGCGTGTTACGAAGCGTCTCAACGATGTATCCGCGCTCGGCCTGATCGCGCACCATGCGCAGTGTCAGTGGATCGCCGCTCGAAACTGCAGGTATCGCAACCGGCTCGGCTTCGTCGTCGTCAAAGGGATTGGCATGCGGATCTTCTGGCAACTCGGCAATGGTCAGGCGTTCGCCGGCAAGGATCACCATGCGCTCAACGACGTTCTTTAACTCACGGACGTTGCCAGGCCACGGCCTTGCCATCAACGCAGTGATCACCGCATCGTCAATGGACTTGTCGACCATGCCATGATCGCGTGAAAAAGTGAGGCAAAACGCCTTCACCAACATGGGGATGTCGTCGGCACGCTCGCGCAAGCTCGGTGTGCGGAGGGGGAAAACGTTCAGGCGGAAGAACAAGTCTTCGCGAAACGTCGCGTTCTCGACGGCGCGGGAAAGGTCCTTGTTTGTAGCGGCAAGAACGCGGACGTCAACGATCATGGTGTGCTCGCTGCCTACGCGCGAGATCTCACCTGACTGAAGCGCGCGTAGGAGCTTCGCCTGCGCGAAAAGGTCCATGTCGCCGATCTCGTCAAGAAATAGCGTGCCGCCATGGGCTTGCTCAAAGACCCCGCGCTTGCGGGCGAAAGCCCCCGTGAAGGCACCTCGCTCGTGACCAAAGAGCTCGGACTCGATCAGCTCGCGTGGGATTGCCGCGCAATTGACCTTCACGAACGGTCCATCTTTGCGTGTGCTCATGCGGTGTACGGCACGCGAAATGAGCTCCTTGCCTGTGCCGCTCTCGCCTGTGATGAGCACTGAGGCACGAGTGGGGGCCACCTTTTCCATGTCGCAAAAAAGGCGCTGCATCGGCTGGCTTGTGCCGATCATCTCGTGCCTTGAGACCTCAGCTTGCTCGACAACTTCGAGCTTGTGCCTCACGCGCGCAGACTCGAGGGCGTTGCGCACGCTGACGAGCACGCGCTCACGACTGAGCGGCTTCTCCACGAAATCATGGGCGCCAAGCTTGGTCGCGGCGACGGCGTCGCTCACCGATCCGTGACCGCTGACAACGATCACGGGAAGGCCACGCGTAGCGTCATCGCGCCGCAAACGCGCAAGCACCTCAAGACCTGAAATGCCGGGCAGCTTGATGTCGAGAATGACGATGTCGACGGGCGTGTTTGGCGCTGCGAGGATGTCGAGAGCTTGCTCGCCGGTGTCGGCCTGCAGAACGTGGAGGCCTTCGTCTGAAAGAATCAGTTCGAGGGTTCGCCGGATATTTCGCTCGTCGTCCACGACGAGTACCGTCGAACGAGGCGCTTGCGCGTCTGTAGCCTGACTCTCTGTAGCCTGGCTCATAGACGTTGCTTGGTCATGCGCGTGAGATGCGTGCGTGCTGCGATGATGTGACCCGTCGACGCAAATTGCTCAATCACGGTCTCAAATGCGCGACGCGCCTCTTCGTATTTGTGCATCCGAAGGTACACTTCACCAAGCAGCACGAGCGACTCAGCCTCGAGCGATCCGCTGGGCAGCAGGAGCGCCTTAGAACCAGAGGCGCTGGCGCCCCCACCGCCGTAGTTTCCGAGGGCGTACTTGATTCGTATGATCGCTGCCTCATAGTTCTCTCGGTCTAAATAGAACTTTGCGACGTACAATTCGTGACGAATCAGGCGATCGGTCAAGCCTCGGTACAATTCACGAACTTTCTCACTCTCTTTCGCTCGTGGGTAGTCTTCGAGGAAACTGCGCGCCTCTTTGTACGCGTCTTGCGCTCCGCCCTGATCACGCTCTTCGGCGGTCGAAAGGATGAACGAATCAGGAACTTGACGAAACTCTGACTCGGCGATGCGCGCGCGTGCGTAGATCACTTCGTCTTCTTGCGTGCGATGGGTCTCGATAAACTTGCGGTAGCCGACGATCGCTTCGGCGAACTTGTCCTGCTCAAAGGCGATATCGGCAACGCGCAGCTCGGCCATCGTTCCGTAGCGCGAATAGCGATATTTGCGCATGATTTCGCGCATTTGTGCCTCGGCAGAAATCCACTCATGGCCTTCGTAAAGGGCCTGTGCCGCATCGAACGCGCGTTTTGCGTCGGCGGTATAGGTGAGGGGAGACGCCGCCGGTGGAGGCGTGTCGCACCCCGGGGTTGAGCAACCCAAGGCACACAGAAGAACGAGCCATCGAGGGCGCATGAGAGCTACCTATCGCAGCTCGACTTGCGACGCTATGACTAGCAGGGCAGCCCCCACCAGCGCTCGTTCTTGGGTAATGCGACCTGACTATCGTGCTGGGCCGAATCGCGCCTCGAATGCACGGTGCGCTTCGAGCTGTGGCTCTTTGCCCGTTGCGAGCTCCCGAGGCGAGTAGCCACTGAATACATGGTCAACTTGGATGACGTTCTTCGCGACAGCAAACCGCGCGCGCCACTCTTTCGTTGCGATGACGGCGCCGCGTTCGTCTTTCCGGATGCGACGATAGGCGTGGGGTTGCGGTCCGAGTGCGAGCGCTTCGACGAGTCGCGCGCGCAAGTCGAGCCTTGTGTGTTCAAGCACGAACTGCGTTTGAGTTTCGGCGACCGTTGAAAAAGTAACTGTGTATGTACTAATTGGATCGGCGGGTCGCGCAAGCCAGCCCGAGCCCGCATCAGGAAACGCGTCGGCGTACGCAACGTACGGCTTGATGTCGAAGACTGGTGAGCCATCGAGGATGTCGAGGTCGGCAACGTGCAGCGTGAGTCCTTCTATGGAGAGGAGGCGTACAGCGCTGAGTCCGATCGGGTTGGGTCGGTGGGGCGACCGCGTGGCGAGCACACCACGGCGCTTGTCGCTGCGAGGCGGCAGGACCTTGGGTCGCCAACCTTCATTCAGATGAAACCAGAAAAGGACCCAGATTCGCTCGAAGCCGGCGAGATCGCTGATGGCGTCTTCGAGTCCTGGGTTCAATTCGATCGTGCCGATCGCGCCTCCGCTTGCGGTGGGTTGGCGTGCAGCCTCAAGTTTCTCGCCCAGCGAGGAGTGCACGATGCCGAGCGGCTGCAGGGTAAGGGAGCTCACAGAGATCCATCCACCCAATGCTTCGTGAGCCAATCGAGCGACACCGGCGCCGCAGCAAGAGCGCGATCAATTGCGATCGCCGTCGCGTCCGGCTCGTTGGTTCGAAGCGCATAGGCCTTCGCGTAGAGCACCCAGTTCGACAGCTCGTGGCGGTGAAGTAGGCAACCCAATGGATGGTCATCGAACTTGACGAGCTCTCTGTGCGCGTCATCAAGACTCGTTGCGCGAAATAGCGTGCAGGTTGCGTCGAAAAGGAGCTTCCTCAGGGCTTCAAACGCACGCTCGGGCGCGTCCGCAACCGTCGCAAGGAGGGCATCGAACGCTTCCGCCGATACGCCCGCGGCTTCAGCGCAGTCGGCCATCGCGGGAACCTGCGTCTCGAGAAAACTCGACTCTGGCGAGTGTCCGAGCAGCCTTCCTACCAGGTAGACATCAAACGCGCTTGCGATCGATTCGCCAAGAAACAGCGCCTCGGCGCTTGGTACTGTCCCCGCGGGCACAAGCGCTGCGGTCGCAAGGTGATGCCACGCAACGTGGGCCACCACGTCGGCAGGAATGGTCGTGTCGACCAGCACATCACCGCCACCTGATGCTCCCCAGAACGTGAGGTTCAGAAAAACGGCGCGATCCCAACTCGCATTCGACCCTTCCGGCAGTACGCGAAAGCGATAGTCGGAACGACGCAGAATCGAGGCGAGCTCGGCGTAGAGGCCCACATGGCGAAACGAGCGTTCGTCTTCGATGGTGAGATCGTCCAAACTAAGGAGTCGCATTGCCGGCGTTGAACCAGTCGTCATGAACCGTCGTGTAAAGTTGTTTGTGTTTCGCCTCAAGCATGAGGTGACAATGCCGTTCACTCGCGAGAGCTCACCAGGTGGAGCGTGCGGGGCCAAATGCGGGAATTGACTGCGTCGTCAAAGGGTCTTCTGGCTGTATTGTGCGTGGGGGTCGTTGCAACGCGGACACTGGCACCGTCAACGGATGCCGGCTCAGGAATGCTGCGCGTGGCCGGCAGGCTGACCGAGGGAAGCAAGACCCGAGGCATCGGCGCCATCGCGCGCACTTCCAACTCAGGTACGAGCGCGGGATGCACCGGTACCCTCATCGCGCCGCGTGTTGTCCTTACAGCGAAGCATTGTCTGAGCTATCTCTCCTCGTCAGGAGTACCCGAGCCAGTCCCCCCCCAGTACTTGCAATTCTGGACCGGATCGATGGCGGGGGTGTTCCCGTCGAGCACACTGACTGTTTCAGCGGTCGCGATCGAGGGCGCGCACAGCG
>CAMBEV010000296.1 GCA_945865595.1 Nannocystis exedens
ACCCCTCCGATCAAGCGCAAACTGCCACTCGTACGTGAGTTGCACGAACGCAATTGCTGAGAATCGGCGTTTCGAGGATGACCCTCACCTCGATCCTCTCCCATGGGGAGAGGGCGCCTGCCCGCCACGTTTTCAGCCCTCGCGAAGACGATGAACACAATGGGCAGTCGAGGGTGAGGGCACAGCCATTGTGTGCTTGGCGCAGGCTTCTGGACGCTTCGTGACCTAAGTTAACTCGCGATTGGGCGCGTACGTTCGTGAAGTAGCTTGACGACCTCTTCGCGGGTGTGAGCGCGACCGTCGAGCGTGACGTAGTGTGAGGCGAGCTTGTTGTAACGGCGTCCCATCAGGAGGAACCACACTTCGAAGAAGTCGATGCCCTCGAAGACGATTGCGCCTTCTTGCGCGTATCGGTCGATGTTCGCTTCGAAGTCGCCGGGCATCTCGGTCCAGTGGCGGTTGCCTTTGACGTGGTGGCCGATGTGGTAGCCGTCGTTGAAACAGCGTCGGTTGTAGCGCGTGTTGATGCACGTGATGCTGTTCAGGTAACAGTTGGCCGGCTGCGCGGCGTCGATGAACGCGTGCTGACCCCAGTTGCCGCACATCATGAGCGTGCGGATCGCGATGACGGGAATGATGAGCACGACGAACGTTGCCTTCGCGTTGACGAACATCAGCGCCGTGACCAGCGCGTAGAACGAAAGTTCGCCCGCGATGAACCTTCGGGCAATCTTGCCGCGCTTTTTGCGAAAGAGGTACGCGTTCAGTTCAAAGATACCGACGAATAAGAAGCGAAAAAGGTAACGGCAGAAGTGCCAAAAGTTGTCCCGCTCAAAGCGCATCGTGGAGCTGAGGTCCTCAGGCAGGTTGTTCTCAGGGTGATGCATGCCGACGTGGTGCGCGAAGTAGCTTCCCGGTGTCTCGCCGAAGATCGGACCGAGCACCCACGGGATGTAGTGGTTGAGCGCGCGCAGCGACGGTTTGAAGAGCACGCGGTGACTCGTGCTGTGGAGCATCAGGATGTAGCGATCTACGAACACGAAGAAGTTCACGCCGATGTAGGCGATGCCGAGCAGCCAGTGGAACTTCACGTAGAGGAGGACCGCGAACGGCACCAGGACGAGCGTCGCTTGGATCATCAACTTGACGAATGGCACATCGCGCTCATCGAGGATGAGGCTCGCTGCCCAGCGGTCAAAAACCCCCGACGCATTTCCGCACCGCGGATCGGTGACCGAGATCGAGACTGCTGCCGTCATGTCTTGGCGACGTGTAAGGCGACGTGGTGGACGGTGCAAGGCGGACAACCGCGAGGTTTTTTTCGCAGCCCGTTGCTTTTCGCGCCTCGGCCGACGATGCTTCGTGTGTGAAATACACCTATGAATTTCCGCGACCTGCGCTCACGGTTGACGCGGTCGTGTTCACCCTTCGCGCCAATGATCTCGCGGTGCTGCTGATTCGCCGCAAGAAGGCGCCGCACAAAGGGAAATTCGCGCTGCCTGGTGGTTTCGTTGACGCGAACGAGAGTCTCGCGAACGCAGCCCTTCGAGAACTCGCCGAAGAGACGGGTGTCACTGACGTCACCCTCGAGCAACTTGGCGCCTATGGCGATCCGGGTCGCGATCCGCGCGGGCACACGGTGAGCGTCGCCTTCTTCTCGTTCATCGTCGCTGAGGCGCATGAGGTGACGGCGGGCGACGACGCGAGCTCCGCTGCGTGGGTGAGCTGGGCGGAGATCGAGAGTGGCCCGGCCGCGCTCGCGTTTGACCACGCGCAATTGGTGCAAGATGCACGTGTACGACTGCAACAGCGTCTTGACGATCCCTGCGGCCACGTCGGGTTAGAGCTCGTGCCCGCGCGCTTCACGTTGAGCGAGTTGCAGGGCGTGTATGAAGCGGTGTTCGGCCGCGCGTTCGACAAGCGCAACTTCCGGTCGAGACTGCTTGCGCAGGACCTCGTGGAGGCGGTGGACGCGGCACAGCGCACTGGGCGCCATCGTCCGGCGCAGCTGTATCGATGGAAAAACGTGAAGACGCAATAGGTTCCGGTAGAGTAGGCGCACACATGCTCCCTGAAAAAAAGCAGGTCCTGATCGTTGACGACGAGCCCAACCTTCGTCGCATCCTGTCCGCGCAATTGTCCCGTGATGGTTACGACGTCCACGACGCAGAAGACGGGGAGAAAGGATTGCAGTTTCTCCGCGAGCATCACATCGACCTCGTGATCACCGACCTCAAGATGCCCAAGGTCGACGGCATGGCTTTGCTCAAGCAAGCGCTCAAGGACGACCCTGATCGGCCGATCATCATGATCACTGCGCACGGCACGGTCGACACCGCCGTTGAGGCGCTCAAGAGCGGCGCCTTCGATTACCTGACCAAGCCCTTCGACAAAGACGAGGTGCGCCAGGTCGTTGCCAAAGCGCTCAAGTCAGTTGACTTCGCGCGCAGCGACGCCACACGGCCTGAGCCTGGCCAAGGCTTCAAGTACGGCATCATTGGTAACTCGCCTGGTATTGTTGAGCTCTACTCGATGATCGAGCGTGTCGCAGCAACGCCCACGACCGTGTTGCTCACCGGCGAAAGCGGCACCGGCAAAGAACTGGTCGCGCGTGCCCTTCACGAGAACTCCGCGCGAGCCGACAAGCCATTCATCAAGGTCAACTGTGCGGCGATTCCGCGCGAGCTCATCGAAAGTGAGCTCTTCGGTTACGAGCGAGGCGCCTTCACTGGTGCCGTGTCGTCGAAACCGGGCCGCTTTGAGCTCGCAAACGGGGGCACTTTATTTCTCGACGAGATCGGCGAGATTCCGATCGAGATGCAGGTCAAGCTGCTGCGCGCCCTTCAAGAGAGCGAGTTTGAGCGTGTCGGTGGCATCAAGACGATCCGCGTCGAGGTTCGTCTTGTCGCAGCGACGAACCGCGAGCTTAAGAAGCAGATTACGCAGGGCGCGTTCCGCGAAGACCTCTACTACCGGCTGAACGTGGTGCCGATTCGCCTGCCCGCGCTGCGCGAGCGCCGCGAAGACATTGCGCTCTTGGTGAGCCACTTCATCGAAAAGTTCAATCTGCGTCTGCGCAAGCAAGTTAAGGGCGTTGACGATGCGGCGACCGAGATCCTGTCGACGTATCCGTGGCCTGGCAACATTCGCGAGCTCGAGAACGTGATCGAGCGCGCGGTCCTTTTCTGCGACGAGAGTCTCATTTGTCCAGAAGATTTACCATCCGAGGTGCGCGGCACGGTGCCCGTGTTTGGCGGGCAGATGCCCGATACGTTCGACCTCGAGGTTGCACCCGACGGTGGCTTGAAGGAGCACGTCAAGGTAGCGACCAGCAAACTCGAGCGAAACTTGGTCAGCCGGGCGCTCACGCAGACCAACGGAAATGTAACGCACGCTGCGCGGTTACTTAAGATTTCGCGCAAGGGTCTGCAGCTCAAGATGAAAGAGTTGGGGCTGCGTGATCCGGGTGTGGATTAGACACCCCCTCTATTGCGCGCGCGCGTACACACGCAAAGCCGCATTCTCGAAGGTCAGTTGGTAACGACTCGGCACGAGTGCGATCACTTCGTCAGATGCGCCCCACAGAACAACGTGCGTAAATCGCGGTTCGGCCTGCTTCCAAAGTTCCGCCCACTCGCCGCGCCATAGCTCTGTGCACGTCGTGGTGAAGGCGCCACGGTCCGCCAGCGCGTGGCACCAGCTTGACGACGTGACGGCGGCGTTTAAAAAGTGCCGGAGCTTCACGCTGTCTTGGATCGGCTCGGGCGCGCGCACGCGGAAGAGTGGCATCGATGGCGAGTCCGCCCACACGTCCTGCGCGGTCGTGAGTTTCTCAACGGTGTACAAGCCGGAGGCGTGACGCAGGCTCCACGTGTTGCGCGTGTAAAGGCGAGGCGCCATGTTGAGCGTGAGCAACTTTGCGTACTTGGGTACAGCCTCGATGCCGCTCCAGAACACGTGTTGCTCGCGCGAGGCGTTGCGCAGGTCGACGCCCATGCCGATCGACCACAAGAACGAGCCGGCAAACGCAATGAGCTGAAACGCCTTTGGCAGATCAGCAGGTACGCGCAGCAGCGCCGCGGTCCATAAGAAGGGGAGCGCGCGCTGGCATGCGTAACCGAAGCCCGGCATATCGTAGGGCAAGATGAAATAGATCATTGCAAGTGCCAAAAAGGCGCGCGGCCCAAAAAAAGGCAGCGGCTCTCGCCAGCGCTTGATCGCAATGCCACCAAGGATGACTGCTGGCGCGATGCTGGCGGCAGAGCGTTCCGTGAGCCCGTAGGTGAAGTGCGCCCAAAGATCGTAAACTGCCGATAGGGTCGTGTCGTAGAGGGTGGCGGCCACGGTGCCACTCTGTGGCGAACCGACTTGTGTCGCATGTCTGAAGACAGCGAGGGCGATCAGTGGCGCCGCCACGGCGAGCGGGGCCGCGAGAAGCGAAAGGCGCTTGATGCGTGCAGGCCAACTCGGCGCGGAGGTGGCCTCGATAAGGACGAGCAGGCCCACGAGCAAGAGCGCGATGGAGTGCGTAAGCCACAGCACCAGCGCGAGCACTGCGATACCGAAGCCGCGCAGGACGGAGGGGGCCTCGAGTTGCCGCTTCTGATGAATCAAGATCCACAGGGCGATCGGCCAGGCGAGGGCAAAGTTCACCATGCCCATCGAGAGCCACCAATTGTGCACCATCGGGGCTACAAATAAGCAGCCGAGCAACATGCGTTTGCGATCCGTAAACGCGTACAGAAA
>CAMBEV010000297.1 GCA_945865595.1 Nannocystis exedens
TCTTGCGATTCCAGTTGATGCGGAAGGCGGCCAAGTGCTCGCGACGAATCACCATGGCGGAGTGTTTCTCGAACACTTCGAACGCGTCGCTCTGGTTATTCTTGCTGGCAACGCAAATGAGCACTCCCTGGTTACGATATTCGAGGAGCGCCTCCTGAAAAGCGACGAACGCACTTCCCACGCCCGAATCACCGAGTAAGATGCCGCCGATTCCATCCTCGCCGACAACGCCGCCCCACAGCGTGTTGTCGAGATCGACGACGATGACCTTCGCGGGGGCAACAAACAGCGGAGTGGCGGTACGCGCGATCAACCAGGCAAGTTGCTTACCGAACGCCGCGGAATAGGGGTGGCGCGCGAGGTGCCACATGCGATCGTCGTAGGCATTCTCGGTCCCAAACTGCGCAACGCGTTCGGCAACATCGAGCGTAATCACCCGCGTGGACAAGAGCGCCCGCCACAGACGCACGTTGAGCTCGCGTCGTAACTGGCTCTCTGAAGCCACATGCGTCGCATCGAGCACCCCCAGCGGCGTCGACCGCGGTTGCGCGAAGTTGGCGCAAAGGACTGGCCCCTTGGCCGTCCGCTCATAGGTCGCGAGCACAGAGAGAAGGTGTTCCAGTTCGCCATAGCAGGCTGCCGTCGCATTTTCGATGTTCTCAAGAATCAACGTTGAGCGCGCTCTCAACGCCGGTCCGCACAGGTCTTCGAGCCGCGGCAGAACAAGCGTGAGATCGAGCGGGGTCGATCGGATCACGCTCGCCGGATCGAGCAGTGATTGGTAAATTTGGTTGAACGGTGCTGTCACGAATGTCGCGTAGAGACCTCGGTCAGCGAAGAAACACCCGAGCGCCGGCAGAATCGGTTCTGTCGTGTAGCTCGCGACGATGCCCACCCGCAGGGGCCTAAGGCCGGTCGGATCCACCCCGATCGCCCTCCAGCGCGATAGAATCTCCCTCGTCGTAGCGTCTGGGCCGAGCCGGATCATTGACTAACGAACGGGCGCCTTGGCGGCCACAAAGCGCGCGATGTCGCCAAGCGAGCGCAGCTTCATCGCGTCCGCCGTCGAGATTGCAACGTCAAACTCTTCCTCAATCGCGCCGATAAAGTTGATGTTCGTCATTGAGTCCCATTCGGGCAGGTTTGCCGACGACGAGCCATCGCTCAGCAATGCTGCGTCGACGCCTGCGATCTCGCTTAGGAGCATGGCCAACCGTGGCAGCGGCTCAGAAGGGTGCACGACGTAAAGGTATACCCCAGATGAAGCCGCGAATCACGGCCGAACGACGGGCAGCGCCGGACCCACGGCGGATAACATGGCCAGACGGCGCCACTTGGTGAATATAATCGCTCCGCTTTGAGCGTCGCGAATGAAGCACACCTGTCCAGGCGTTTGGTGAATGTGACTGTTCGATCTTGCTTTTGGACGAGTCGGCTCCGACCGCTTCCGTTCGCGCTTCTTGTTGGGCTTGGCTTGGCGCAGCTGCGCAAGCCGGTCGATACGCGGCCGTCTGCTGCAGAGGCTGCCCTTGCAAGCGAGTTGTCGCAGCTAGGCGTGACCGTGTCGCCGGAAGACGTGGCGTGGGTTAAAAACACGCCGTCTTTAGGCAACGCCCTGTGTGCCAACGCGCGCGCGCTCGTACGCATCGCAAAGCCGAACGAGCCGGCCGATTTGTACCTGGTTGAGGCACGTTTATCGCCAGAGGGATCGCTGCTCGAAGTGGGCGCGTCACATCGCCTTACCGAAACGGCATCGGTCGATGAAGGCCGCCCCGTCGTTGCTGGACGATTTGCCGCGTACCTGACGACCGCAGACCCGCTCGTCACAGCAATTCACTTGCTTGACATTCAAGGACGTGAACAACCCGGGCAAGCCGAGGGGTTTTCGGCATTGCAGCGGTTTCAGATTCGCGCCGCGAACTGGCAGATGCTGGGGCAACCCTCTGGCGTCGTGCACCACGCGTTCGCGATCGAACCGCCGGCGCGCGAAGTGAAGCTCTCGTTTGAGGGGAGCGCGTTGATCGCTCTCGTCGACGGCAAACGCGTGCGCATCGATGCGACGAACGGCGCGATCACCGAAGGCGGAGACCAGCTGCGCGCGACGCTTGACGAGCTGTCACGCCCACCCGAGTTCTTGCAGTGGGGCGCCGATCGGATGCGCGCCGCCGTCGGAGACGAACGCACGCAGTGGGTCAAGACCGCAGGCTTCACGGCCATCGATTGGTTCCGCGCGAACGTGCGTGCAAAGCGCGTCACCGCCGAATCGGTGCAGGACGAGCTCGGCGCACTGCCCGGTCAAGTGCAAAGGCCGAGCTTCACCGATCCAGAGGTGGGCTGGCCGCCGGCGCCGATTAAGCCTCTGTTCGACAAGCCGCTTCCCGGTGAGGGCGCATGGATCGTGCTCGATAGGGACCCATTTATCAGCGAAGCCCCGGGACTCGTCTCACCGTTCATCACAACGTTCATCAGGCCAAACGTCAAGCGTCCTGACCTTCGCGTTTTCGCGACCGTTTGGGATCCACGGCAAATTGCGACGCACATGGAGTCAGGCACCGTTGAGCCGGTGAGCTCGACCGGCGAGCGTGGCCCAGGGCTCATTCCTCGAACCCCCGAACGCATGCGTCGCGTCGTTGCCGCTTTCAATGGCGGCTTTCAAGCGCAGCACGGCGAGTTCGGCATGCAGGCAAACGACATCATGTACCTGCCTCCGAAGCCGTATGGCGCAACCGTCATGGAGCTCAAAGATGGCTCGACAGCTTTCGGTACGTGGCCTCCGGGCGCCGATGTGCCGACTGAAGTGCTCAGCCTTCGTCAGAACCTCACGCCGATGATCGAGTTTGAGAGATTCAATCCGTGGAATCGAACATGGTGGGGAGGCACGCCGCCCGGTTGGTCGGACAACATCCACACAGCCCGAAGCGCGGTCTGCCTCACGAAAGAGAACAACGTCGGTTACTTTTGGAGCATGAGCATTTCGCCCGACGATCTCGCGGCCGCCATGCTCGCCGCACGCTGCACCTATGCGCTGCACCTCGACATGAACCCCGGCCACGCGGGGTTTGAATTTTACAATGTGCGTCCGGCCGTCGACATGAAACCGCTCGGGCGGCCTATGCAGACGGACTGGGAGGGCGAAGGCAAGGTCTCGCAGATGCCCGACTGGGCGTTCCGCGCGCGCCGCATGATTCGCGGCATGGGACACATGAACTTCCCGCGTTACATTCAGCGCGAAGGCCGCGACTTTTTCTACCTCACTGCGCGCACGATCTTGCCCGGCGCGAATCTGCCCACCTCCGTGGTGCCTCGCGAACCCGGCGAGGGGGAGTGGCGCGTCAAGGGGTTGCCTCAACATGGTTTCCCTTATGCCATCGCCACAACCACGGTCCGTCCAGACGCGGCGCAGACGAGCCTTCGCGTGCGCGTTCTCCGCGTCGACCCGCGCATGCTCAAGGTTGCCAAGGCCGGCGATCCCAACGCGGTGCTCACGATCGGCGGCACCAGCAAAGACTCCGGGCCGGCTCTCTGGCTCGCACGGGGTGAGTTCGCGATCAGTGAGAAGCAACCACCAGGCGGCGAGGCAGTCCTGCGGGGCTCTCCCACGTCGATCACAGTGCCGGCGCGCGCCGTGGTGGGCCTCGACGACGACGAAGGCATGCTCACGTGGATTGAGCTTCCACGGGGTCACAGCGAATCGATCGCGAACACCGAAATGATGGTCAATGCGCTTGACCGAATGGGATGCAAAGAGAAGCTCGTCATCCCGCTCGAAACACACGCCCTGCTCGGCGCGACCCTCGACCTTGCAGGCGAGACGTCCGTCGCCCCCAAGCACGTGCACGCGACCCTCGCGCGCGGGCAAGCACCGGGCGCGCACCTCATGTTCGAAGACACCGCGCTGGTTCCCTACAACACGTGGCATCCACTCCAGGTGGCAAAGACGCGCCTCAAGCGCGCGAAGTAACGGTCGCTTACCTTTTGTGGCATTTGCCGCTAACGTTCCCGGTCCTAGCGTGAGCGAACTCCTAGCCTCGCAACGAACGCCCCAGATCTTTGGGCGTTACCGCATCGTCCGACGCATCAGCGCAGGCGGCATGGCGGAGGTGTCTCTCGCTATCGATACTGAGACAGGAAACTCGGTCGCCCTCAAGCGCATCTTGCCCCACATCGCCGAAGAAGAATTATTCGCGCGCATGTTTGCCGACGAGGCCAAGATCGTCTCGGAGTTCACCCACCCCGACATCCCGCGCTGCCTCGACTACGGCCACGTTGACGGAATTTGGTACATCACGTTTGAGTACGTGGACGGCGAAGACCTGCGTGCGATCTACGACGCCGCAAACGAGCGCAATGAGAAGTTGCCCCTGCACTTCGTTTTGCATGTCATCGCTCGCGTCGCGCGGAGCCTCGCCTACGCGCACGAAAAACTCGACGGCGAAGGACAGCCCTTTGACGTTGTTCATCGCGATGTATCGCCGCAAAACGTGATCGTGGGCTTCGATGGGTCCGTCAAGCTTATTGACTTTGGGGTAGCCAAGGCCGCGGGCAAGCTCTCGCGCACCGAAGCCGGGGCAATCAAGGGCAAGTTTGCCTATTTGTCACCTGAGCAGGCACGAGGTCTCGAAGTCGACCTGCGCGCCGACATCTTTTCGCTCGGCATCTGCTTATGGGAACTGCTCACCGGTGAGCGGCTCTTTGCAGCTGACAACGAGGTATTGGTGCTCGAAAAG
>CAMBEV010000298.1 GCA_945865595.1 Nannocystis exedens
TATGGTGCGCTGACCCTGGCAGCCGAGGAGGCGCTGCCGCAGGACGCTGAGTCGTTACGCTGGTTTCCGCTGCCGCACGAGGCTTTAGCGGAGTTGCTCAAGACGAAGGCTGCCGCGGGCTGAGCAAGATCGGGGCATAGACGAAGACGAACAGCGTGAACGCCGCCATCCACATGCCGCCTGACACCACGAGCACGGCGAGCGTTGCGTTCGGAAGAACAAGCGGCCCTGCCACACGAAGGAGAGCGCTCAGCGTAACGAGCACAAACGATGCGACCATCGTGGGCGGCACCGACAAGAGTCTGCCCGTGTGTCCAAGCGCAACTCGCGACATCATGCCGAGGCAGAGCGTGGAAATCGCGCCCGCGGTCAGGGCATGGATCGCAAGGGAGCGTGAGAACGTTGGCGCAAGGAGCGAAACGGCCCGGAGCAAGAGCCCGATTGGAATCCACAAATAGCCCACGTGCAGAATCCACAGTAGCGGCACTCGCAGCGAGTAACGCGCTCCCCAACCGACCGTGCGCAGAGCGGCGAACACGCCTGCGAATCCCGCAACCGCTCTCGTCGACGAGGAATCGGGCACCGCGGCGTCTAGCGCCGCGAGCAGAGCCATGGATCCGATCGCGAGTCCATCCAGAACGGGGTGCGATACGATGGATCGCACGCCAGTGGCGTTGCGCGTGAACATGGGGAACACGCGTCCGGCGATGATGAGAATGACGAGCACGACAATGTCGACGCCGACCAGGACGCCTCTTACGCGAAAGCCTGGCGCCACACCGAGAACATCAAGGTGCGTCGCCAGGTTTGCGAGAAAGAGCATGAACAGGACAGCAGGCATCACGAAGTTGCGTCGGTTGCCGGTTGCCACGAGTGGGCGCGCCAAGACCACGATGAGCACCGGAAGGAATGCGAGGTCCAACACGGCAGGCGCGCCGCGCGGCAACAGGGGGGCCGCGATAAGCCCCGCTCGTCCCAAGACCCACAGCGCGGCTAGCGCAAGAAGCGGATAACCCGTGAGCGTCTCGCGCTGCGTCCAGTTGCCAACGGCCGTGAGCAAGAATCCCGCGATCACCGCAACGGCAAATCCGAACAGCATCTCATGAGCGTGCCAATAGGTCGCATCGAGGTACCCGGACGGACGTGCGCCTCCCGAAAGTACGAGGAGCCACACGAACAGGCTGAGGATGCCAAAAAGACCGGCCAGGAGAAAAAACGGGCGAAATCCCTTCTCCGCGAGGGCACACGGCACAGGAACCGCTCGAGGAACTATTTCACCAAAAAGTCGCAGAGACATGAACGCTCCTACGCCGACGCCTCACAAGGTGCCTCGAACGTGATGCGGGAGGCTGAGCACGATCAGTGCCGGCGAAATCGACCTCCGCTCGGACGGTCTCGCGGATGCGACGGATACCGTGGCGCAGCGGGTGCGCGAACTCGTTTCTCGCGACGCTTCCGTATCTCGATAGCGCGATTTTTGCGTGTTGACGCAAAGCCTGCGCAGACTTTGCATCGACCGTGTGAAGCACCTTGACGCAATGCTCGTGGGGCGTTGGCACAGCGAATGCTCACGTTGCCCATGGTGGGCATTCATCTCAAACGCGCAGATACGCTCCGGGCAACGTCGCAACCCACTCCGATCGACGAGAGACCGATGCTTGCCATTTGGGAGCTCACGCAAGCGTGTGATCTCGCGTGCGTCCATTGTCGCGCTTGCGCTGTCGCGTGGCGCGACCCGAAAGAGTTGTCGACCGACGAAGGCAAGAAGCTTCTCGACGACATCGCGGCGATGGGAACGCCGCTTGTGATCTTCACCGGAGGGGACCCGGCCAAGCGCCCGGACCTCGTTGAGCTCGTCGCGCATGCAGCGCGCGCGGGACTCATCGTGGCAGTCACACCGTCTGGCACCGCGCTGTTTCAGAAACCGTTACTCGAGCAGCTAAAGGAAGCAGGCGTCGCGCGCATCGCCGTGTCTGTCGACGGACCTGATGCAAAGACGCACGATGCGTTTCGCGGCGTGGAAGGCAGTTTCGAACATTCGATCCGTATCTTGACGGATGCAAAACAGCTCGGAATTCCTCGGCAGATCAACACGACGCTTGCGCCCCACAACATCGATCGCCTCGATGAAATGGCCGCTCTCGCGAAGCAACTCGAGGTCGTTCTGCTCGGCGTCTTTGTGGTCGTTCCCACGGGGCGAGCCGACACGCGGCTGCTCGTTTCACCCGAGCGACTTGAAGTGGCGCTGAACCAATTGGCCGACCTCGCGGACGGCGCACCGTTCGACGTGAAGACCACGGCCGCGCCTCACTTTCGGCGCATCCTGCTTGAGCGACGCGCAGAGCGTGACGCGATCGGCGTGTATCGCGACATCGATCGCGACGGGCATGTGCGTGGACCGCGCGGCATCAATGACGGCGTTGGACTCGTATTCGTCTCGCACCGCGGTGAAATTTTCCCAAGCGGGTTCCTGCCATTGCTTGCAGGAAACGTACGGGAGGATTCCATCGCGGATGTCTATCGCCACAGCCCTATTTTCACGCAGCTGCGTGACGCGGGTCGCCTCACTGGGAAGTGCGGAGCATGCGCGTTCAAGCGTGTCTGCGGTGGCTCGCGAGCCCGGGCGTGGGCGGTCACGCACGACTTATCCGCGTCGGATCCCACGTGCGCCTACGTGCCTCGCGGGTGGCGGGGCGCATGAACGCGATAGTCTTGCGGTAAGGAGGACCGGTGACGCTGTACTTCTTGTCGGTTTACCTGCACGTGACCGCGGCCTGTGCGTGGATCGGGAGCATGTTTTTCTTTGCGGCTGTCGTGGTACCAGCGCTGCGCAATCGTGAACTAGCGGAACACGCCCCCCTCGTCGTGCGCATCGTTGGAAAGTACTACGGAAGGTTTGGCTGGGTGACCCTCGCGGTGCTGCTCGTGACAGGCTGCACAAATCTATGGGCGCGCGGCATCACTTGGGGGCAGCTGAGTGACGGCACCTTTTGGAACTCCGGTTTCGGACTCGCACTCGGTCACAAGCTCGTATTCGTCGCTGCGGTCATCGTCGCCACCGCTGCTCATCACGTAGTGCAAGGGTCGCGAAAACGCGCCTCTTCGCTAGGCCGCGTGACGCTCTTGCTGTCGCTCGTGATCGTCTACTACGCCGTGTCCATGGTGCGCGGCATATAGTACATGCACTTGACCACTTGCTAGAACAGCAAAGGCACGTCCAATCGAACGACGTGGTAGTTCAACAGCGCGCTCGCGAGTGGCTTGTCGATGCCACGCTCGTATGCAACCGACGGTCGTAGCCAGGTCTTGCCGACCTGCACGTGAAACCGCGGTCCCAAAGCGAGCGAGAGGTTGTCCTTCGTTGCGCCAGTTGCGTCCGCGTCAACCGCAAGCGGCGCGTTGAGCCACCGTTGGTAGCGCACCTCGGCACCGGCCGAGATCCACGGCGCGAAGAAGTACCCCGCGTGAATGCCCGAGGTGAAGTTGGTCTTCGAAGTCTCTTTCTGAACGGCCTCACCCCTCACGCGCATCAGTTGTAGAACCGTCGCCTCTGCCTGCAGCGTGAAGCCGTGAGCGACGTAAGCAGCAGCCAGCCCAACGACGAGGGTGAAATCGTTCACCGCAAAAAGCGCGTTGTCCATCTGCATTCGCGCCGGCAATGCCTTCGCGCGGGCGTTCGCATTGCCCGCGTCGGGGGCGTTGCCACCACCTCCGCCAATAGGCACCGTCGCCGCAAGAAATGCGTTCAGCCGCAACCTGTCGAAGCGCATCGCATAGCCCGCGCCAACGAGCGGATTGCTCACGATCGTCCCGCCAGGTGCCGCTGCGGACGGAGGGAGGTCACTCGCGATCGCGAGGCGCAGCATCGGAGCGAGGCCCGCAGCCTTCGGGCCGGTCCCCTCGATGCGGTACGATCCCGTAAGGACGGTAACCGCTGACAGGCCACCCTCAGACGCGGCGTTCTCGTAGCGCGCGAGCGAACTCTCGATGCGCAACACCGTGGGGGCGATCACGGGCCGAAGGGACCATGGCAGCGAATAGGGGGCCAGCGGAGGGGGCGGCTTCGCTTCAGCCGTCGCGACGACCAGTGCGCCGATCCAGGGCCAACAACGAACGGAACATTTCATTGAGTCCTCTTGGTCACAACTCGTGCAAACCGTGTGCCCCGAGCCCGCGCGAGCCGTGAGCGCGCTGCAACTGGATCAAGGAGGATCCTCCCGCCGCGATCCATGATCCGCGCGGACCGTCGCATAACGCGTTGCGTTACTGCAATATTTTCGAGTGAAATTGGTAACCTACACAGATCACTCCGTGGCCTTGTTCGTGCACAAGGTCGGCGCGGGGGTACACTTCATGATTCGCAGGACCTGTTTCACGTTGTTCATCGTTGGAAGTTTGGGCGCGGCCGCTGGCTGCTCGAGTGGCGACGCCGACGAACTCGACTTCGAGGCGTCCGACGGTGAAGTGGGTCAGTCAGAAGACGAAGTAAGGGAGTCCATCTCGGGCCCCACCGTGCGCTCGAGCACCGCCGAAGTCTGGTCGATCGAAAACAGCTGGACCGACATCAGCACCGTGAACGGCCGCAAGGCAGGCGTTGCATGGACGGCAGATAGCGGGCTCTCTTGGGAGCAAAAGTACACCGCGTGGGTTTCAAGCTTCACGAAAACCGCTGGCGCGAACTACGGGCAGACGATTCAGTTCAAGACTCCGTA
>CAMBEV010000299.1 GCA_945865595.1 Nannocystis exedens
GAGTCGGCTCGCAAATTTCGACCTCTTGAGCGCAGCGATCGCGCAAGAGCTTGCGCGCACCGAGCAGGTGCCGCCCGCGGTATCGGCGATCCATGTGAACGGCCAGCGTGCCTACGATCTGGCGCGACGAGGCGAGTCCGTCGTCCTCGCGCCGCGACCCGTTCAGGTGCGTTCGCTTACCGTGACAGGGGGAACCCTTACACCCGCACCTACGCTATTTGTAACTGTAACTACTACAAAAGGTTATTACGTGCGATCGCTCGCGCGCGATCTCGCAGCAACCCTGGGAACCCTTGGGCACCTGACCGCCCTTCATCGGGTTCGCGCAGGTGACTTTACGCTCGAGCGAAGCGTAGCTCCGACTGACCCACGCGAGTGGATCGAAGCACGCGTGATCCCCATTGCCGAGGCCGTCAAGCTCGCGATGCCCACGTGCACGCTTACGGAGGAGGGCACACGGTTTGCGCTTCAAGGGAAGGCGCTGTCTGCACCTCACTTCGCGAGCACAGCCGTTGGAACGGTCGCTTGCTTTGACCTAAACGGAGCGCTCGTCGCCCTGGTTGACGTATCGCCAGACGGCGAAGGCCGCGTGCGTCGCGGCTTCGCGCATCCGTCAAGATACCTGCCTAATATCCCTCATGTCCCTACGGAAGAGCCTTGAGTCGCGCCTGCGCCTCTTTTGTCTTCGTGCCGCTTGGTTCAAGCTCGAGGTACTTCGACAGCCGCTCCTTCGCCTCGGGAGTGTTCTTCTCCCCCATCGCTATGACGCCAAGCCAGTAGTGCGCGAGCGCGAGCTTCGGGTCGAGGTCGAGCGCTCGCTTCATGTCTTCTGTGGCTCCGGCGCCGTCTTTGTTGGCAAACTTGCAGAGGCCACGCTCAAAACGCGACAAGCCCTCGTCCTTGAGCGCGATGAGCCCGTCGAACGTCGTGATGCACTCGTTCGCGGCACGCAACTCGCGAAACGTCGCGCCAATCAGGCGAAGCGCTGCAGCGTCGCTCTTGGCATGCTCGCGCGCTGCCCGAAGCTCACTGACGGCCTCTAGAACACGGTTACCGTCACCGAGCGCCTGGGCGAGAGCGATGCGGTAATTCACCTGCGTCGGCGCCCGCTCAATCGCAACGCGAAAAGCAGCCTCAGCGCCCTTGGTCTCTTTGAGGCCCGCTCGCGCAAGCCCGAGATTGAAATAGAGCTCGGGCGAACCAACTTTGAGGATCTCAGGCTTGTCGAGCAACGTCGCGCAATCTTGAAAGCGCGTCGCATCAAGGTAGAGCGCCGAGAGATTGGAAAGGGAGTGCACGAGGTCAGGCTTCTTGCTCAATGCAACTTTGTAATGGGCTTCTGCGCCCGCGCTATCGCCGAGCTGCTCGAGCGCCGCGGCAAGGTATGAGTGTGCCTCTGATCGGTCAGGTTGCTTGACGAGCGCCGCTTCGAAGGCGGTCTTCGCCCCTGGGTAGTCGCCTGAGAGGAGCGCCTGCTCGCCGCGGCGGTAGTCGTCGATACCCGCGGGCTTTGTCGGCGCGGGTATCGGCGAAAGCAATGCGAGGTTCACGGGCTCGCGCGCCTGTTCGGGAGCCCCGCACCCTGCAGCAACCAAGGTCAATGCCGCATATTGTAACACTGTACATTTCATTTTGCCACCTGTTCAGCTTCGCCTCGGCCTGATCGCTGGCCCGTTGAGACTGCGAGAATACCAAGAAGCGCGTCGCGAATTTCTCGATAGCGCGCGCCCGGCTCGACTCGGCCGCCGTCACGCTCGAGTACGTAGAAAATGTCGACCGCTTTTGTGCCTTCCGTGTTGATCTTGGAAAGTTCAATATTGAGCCCGAGGTCCGAGAGGCCGCGTGCGACGTCGAAAAGTAATCCAACGCGATCTTTTGCGACGACTTCGACCACTGTGTGCCGTTGCGAGGCCCGTCCGTCGACCACAACCTCGGTTTCGATGTGCGGACTCGGCCGTTCTCTCCATGGGGAACTTTGACCGATACGCGACGCGATGAGCCCTTCGGGCTTTGCTGTACCCGCACAGATGCTTTCGAGGTCACGGATCAGTCGAGGAAATACACGCGCAACGCCCTCTGCTCCCTCCGCGCGATCGCGCACCCAGAACAAGTCGACCGCTTCACGGGCACCCGCAAGGTCGCGTGAGTACACTTGCGCCGCCAACACCTCGAGGCGATTCGCCGTAAGCGCCCCCGCAACATTGGCAAGGAAACCCGAAACGTCATCGGCGACGATACACAGTTGGACGAAGTCTTGCGACCTCGTCGGCCGCACCATCGCAACCGACACTGCCCCGTTTCGATCGATCGCCGCCTTGGCGTGCTGGGCGACTTCTTCGGGTGCATTGCTCGCGAGGTATCGCTCGGGCATCGAGTCGATAAAGGCGTCAAGGGCGTCTCCCCCCTCGGGCCAAAGCGGTCTGCACGCACGCTTCACGCGCAAGGCGAGGCCATCGTGCACGAACGGACCACTGCCAAGAAACCGACCATGGCATTGCACATAGAGGTCGTCGAGCATGCGCGCCTTCCATGAGGTCATCGCTTGAGGCGACGTCGTCGTAATATCTGCAACGGTGAGCAAGTAGAGGTTGCGCAAGCCCTCTTCGTCACGCACCAACGTGCAGAACTCGGTGATCGTGTCGGGGTCGTCAAGGTCTCGCCGCGTCGATGTATGATACATCGATAGGTGACTGTCGATGAGCATCCGGACTTCGGCCACTTCAGCGTCCGTCGCTCCGAGTCGAGCCAAGATCCCTGAGGCAAGGTCAGCGCCAACCCGCGAGTGATTTTTTCGCGAACCGCTCGCGTCCGGGAAACCCTTGCCGACGTCGTGCAAGAGCGTCGCGAGGAAAAGTGACCGCGGGTGCGCGATTTCAGCGGCGAGACGACTCGCGAGCGGATGTTCGGCCGCGAGCTCTCCGCGGCACAGCGCGCGCAAGTAATCAAGCGCGGCCACGCTGTGCACGTCGACCGTGTACACGTGATACACGTCATGGTGTACGCGCCCGGTTACCGGCAAAAACTCTGGGATCATCGCGAGCAAGAGCCCCACGTCATGGAGCTCGTTGACCATCGACCCACTCTTTGTCTTGGCATCCGGAACGCGACAAAGCAGCTCGTTGAAGATTCGTGCCGCCTGGGGCGAGTTGCGTAACCGTTCGCACCATTCAGCCGAGGCGGCCTGGCGCGCGATGGCCTCGCGTCCGAACGGCAGCACCGGCGCTCCGTGACGCGCGCATGCATCATACACGCGAAACGCGAGTGCCGGGTCGTCGGCCAGCGCAGTGGTCGATTCAACCGTGACCTGACCGTCGAACATGCGAACCCCTTCGCCGAGGTCCGCTTCGCTTGGCTTGCCTCGCCTTCGCGGCGGACGAACGCGCTCAAACAGGCGCTCGCGCGCTCTCGTGATCACGCGTGCGTGCAGATAGTACTCCTGCATGAAGTGCTCCGCGGCTTCGTGGCGATCGCCTTCGTAACCAAGAGCGGTTGCAATGTGCTCTTGGTCGTCGAACGAGAGTCTGTCGTTTCGCCTCCCCGCTCGCGCATGCAAGTGATTGCGCACGCGCCACAGAAATTCTTCCGCACTCCCGAGCTCATGGGCTTCTCGCGCGACCAGTGCTCCGAGGCGCACCAGTTCCGACCAGGTCCCGTGAATTCCCCCTTCATTCGACACGGCAAAGCGCGCGCGCACCGCCCACCGAATACCGTCGAGGTCGCGCAACCCGCCCGCGCCGAACTTCACGTCCGGCTCGAGGAGGTACATCGAGCCGCCAAACTTCGCGTGCCGCGTGGCCCCCTCCTCTTCGAGTCGGTCAACAAACTTTCCTAGTTCACCTTCAGAGAACAACCCGCTCGCGGCGCGCTCTTTCAAGGTTGCGCACAGGTCGGTCGTCCCCGCGATGGCCCTCAAATCAAGAAGCGACGTGGCCGTCGCGAGATCGTCTTGGGCAAGCAAGATGAGCTGACTCGCATCGACGACCTGATGGCCCAGCGTCAAGCCCGCATCCCACAAAGGGTAGAACAGCGCTTCGGAGAACTTCACTTGCGCTTCCTTCGCCTTTGAACGCGGCTGAACGAGGAGGCGAACATCCGCGTCGCTGTTCAGTGCAACGGCACCCCGCCCAAAACTACCGACGCCTGCCAGACAGAAGCCCGCACGCACGGGTTCGAGAAATTGGGGTTCAACCCCTGCGTAGAGCTCGCTAAGAATTTGATCGAGATGCTTCGAACGCTGGCGCCCCAAGGCAATCCCGCAGCTGCCAGAATTGAACGTCTCGACAAGCGCGGTCTTTGCACCTTCGAGTGCAGCGCGTATCGCGACCACGCGAGCATCAGCCATTGTCCCTAGGGTATCGAGCGGTGGGACATTCGTATAGTTAGTCGACCTTGACCGACACGGTCGCCGACCACGGCGAGACGTTCTGGCGATCGTTAGTACGAATGCGAAATTCGTGGGTTGTCCGCCGGGCGAGTTTCTCAACCAAATAGCTCAACGGGTTGAAGGGCGTCAGTTGGGAATTGGTCGACTTGAATACCCACTTCCGGTCGTTGCCCGGACGATACGCTTGCCGCTCGAAAGCGCCCGTCGTTCGGTGTTCGATGTAGAAGCTGTCGTGACTCTCAGCGGAGGTCTTTGGATAGTCCCACGTGAGCAAGACACTGCCCGATCCGGCGATGGGCTTTGCCCGCAGTTTCTTCGG
>CAMBEV010000300.1 GCA_945865595.1 Nannocystis exedens
AGGGGCGCATCATCGCAAAGATGAATGCCCTGGTGGACGCCGACGTGATCGAGGCGCTCTATCGCGCATCGCAAGTGGGCGTCGACATCACGCTCCTCGTTCGCGGCATCTGTTGCCTCAAGCCTCACGTGCCTGGGGTGAGCGACAACATTAAGGTGCGAGCGGTTGTCGACCGATTCTTAGAACACGGCCGCGTTTTCTACTTCGGAAATGACGGTCGCGACGAGGTGTTCATGGGTAGTGCCGACTGGATGCCACGCAACTTCCACCGCCGCGTCGAGGTCGTTTTGCCCATCGAGGACCCGGCAACCAAGGCGCGTCTTATCGAGCTGCTGCATCTGCAGATTAGCGATAACGTCAAGACGTGGAACCTTCGTCACGATGGGGTCTACGAGCGCAGCGAGCCCAGCGAAGGAGGCCCAGTCATTCGCAGTCAGGCACGGGTGATTGAGCTCACGCGCGAGCGCATGCGTGTGGCCGAGTCGACAGTGATGCCTTCGACGCGGTTTCGTCTCGCCCAAGCCGCAGCGAGTACGCCCGCCGAAAAGGCTGAGTTGCGGCGCGCGAAGCGAGCGCGTACAGAGACAAAACGCTCATGAATTGGCTCGGAATGTCAGGCGGCGAGTGGGCTCTTGTGGTCTTCATTCTGGCACTGGTGTTGGGAGCCCGCGGGCTGCCAGCCCTATTTGGTTGGGTAGCAAGCGTTTTAGGCAAGCCTCCAAGCTCGAAGGCAAGCAAGAAAGGTTAGCGTCTTGACGAGTTCCTCGCAGGCAGCTGTGGTGGTCTGTGACGCATCGACTGACGGTGATCGCGTGTGCGCAGCGCTGCGTGCAGCAGGGCACACCGTAGTCGAGGCCTTTCCGCGACAGCTGCTCACTTGCGTACGCGAGTCGCGTGCGCGCATCGTCGTGATCGATGCCGATGGCGAGGGCACCTTCGGCGCGTTTCGAAAGTTGCGCGAAGACCCGTCGTTCGGGGGCGTCGACGTCTTGCTCGTTTCTGAAGCGCGCGTTCGTGACCGTCACGCCGCGATGGATCTCGGCGCGAGCGGCCTCTTTGGAAGACCGGTCGATGATGCGCAGGTGGTGCGAAAGGTCAACTCGCTTACCTATGGCGAGGGTGAAGCTCTTGCCGCGCGCGCTTCACATCATGCGACGGAAGCGGTCAAAGTGGGTGATGCGCAACAGGTTGGTCGAGGTGGCGTTTTGCCGGCCCTCCCGGCCGAGTTGCTTCGTTTGCTCTCAGAGCCCATCGTCGAGGACGGTCCGCTTGAATCGGATGAAAGCCACTCGGACGCAACGCCATCCGCTGCGATCCGCGAGCTGCGCGCTGCGCGAATTCCGCCTGTCGAGCCGTTAGCTCCGGGACGCAAATTCACGAGCAACAGAGATGCGCGTCACCGGCTCGGTGCGGCCATCGCGGGTCGGGAGTCAGGGCACTTCATCGTGAAGGCCGGCAGACACGAATGGTCGTTCGCGCTTCGAGAAGGCGATGTCGTGTTCGTTGCGAGCGACGCCGCTGAACATAGTTTTTTTGCGTTTCTCGCGCTGCGTGGCGTCATTGCTCGTGCATCTCGGGCGGCCCTTCTCGAGGAGGCGCCGTACAACGGGCAGCGCGCGGCTATCTCTGCGGTGGCACTTGGCCTCTTGCAGGCAAACGAGGTGCACGATTACCTCGCGGAGCACGCAGATTGGCTGCTCACACGATTCCTCGGTTCGAGCGAGGGTGCCGCATCTACCGAGAGCCTCGAGACCAGCTGGCTCGCAGTCGAGCCGCGTTCCGTGGAGTCTTATGCAACCGATATGGTTCCATTTTCTGCACGGGAAGGCGCTGCCACCTGGCTTGAGGCTCACCGACGCGCGATTGAGCCAGAGCACGCGTTCGAGAAGTTGCGAGGCGACTTCGTTCTTGCGCGTGGCGCTCATGACCAGCACCTGTCCCTGCTTACGCCCGAAGAGCATGGCGCACTCGTGGCATCGTTTGAGCATCCGCTCACCCAAATTCCTTCAGAGCCACGTTCCCTGCGCGCGGTCGTGATCGCGCTCGAGCGAATTGCGGCCCTGCGGTTTGTGCCACGTCTCATCGGCGCCAACGTGGCGCCAACGCCCGAGCCCAATGCGGTGATACGTGCGCGTATCGCCGCGCGCTCCGAATTGGTCAAAGAAGGCGACTATTTCGCGGTGCTGGGAGTGGGTACCGAAGCCTCGGGTCACGAGATTCGACGCGCCTACCTTGGGTTGCGACGCACGCTCGAGCCCGCTCGTCTTCCGCATGAACTCGAGTCACTCCACGATGAAGTCCGAACGATCGTCTCGGTTCTTGACGAAGCCTACGAAGTGCTGCGCGACAACGGGCGGCGCGAGCGGTACCGACGTGCTATCACGCCAACGCTGATGGAGTAACGAATCGATGAAAAAGGGCGAAGAGCGCACATTTTCAACCAAGTCACCGGACGTTGAGTGGGACTACGTTGTCATCGGCTCCGGCATGGGAGGACTGTCGTCAGCTACGATTCTCTCGCAGATGGGCAAGCGGGTTCTCGTGCTCGAACAGCACTACGAGCCGGGCGGATTTACTCACACGTTCAAGCGCAAGCGATGGCGATGGGACGTGGGCGTTCACGCGGTAGGTGATGTGCATCCGAAGGCCATCTTGGGTCGCTTCTTGCGCAAGATGTCGCGGGGCACGCTCGAGTGGGCGAACCTCGGCAAGGTTTACGACGAATTTTACTTTCCAGGATTACGCATCGATTTCCCCGACAGCCTCGCGCAGTTTCGCCAAAACCTGGTTGAGGTATTTCCGGCCGAAGAGAAGGCGATCGACGAGTACTTGCGCCTCGTGGGCGTTTGCTCTGACAAAATTCGCCCGTACTACGTGTCGCGCATTCTCTCTGAGAAGGTCGCACGTATCGTCGATCGCACCCTCGTCCGCGGCGCCAACGAATTGCTGACGAAGTCCACGCAATCTGTGCTCGATACGATTACGAATTCGGACAGACTCAAGACGGTGCTGACAGCGCAGTGGGGCTACTACGGTGTCGAGCCCGCGCGTTCGAGTTTCGCGATGCACGCGCTCGTCGCCAAGCACTTTGAGCGTGGTGGATTTTATCCAAAAGGTGGCTCGCAGCGCATTGCCGAGACGTTGATGGCGACGATTGCAGCAGCCGGAGGCTGGACGCGCATTCGCGCCGAAGTCGATCAAATCGTGATCGACAATGGCGAAGTCAAGGGAGTTGACCTTAAGACCGGCGAACGCATTCGCGCCAAACGCGTCGTCAGCGCAGCGGGGGCGCTCGCAACCGTGAATCGCCTCCTCCCGGCTTCCGAACGCGAGAAGCCATGGGCGCAATCAATCGCGAAGCTCAAGCCATCGCCTTGTCACCTGTGCCTCTACATTGGCTTCAAGGGCGACATTCGCAAGGCTGGTGCCGGCAGCGCGAACAAGTGGTTTTACGAGGGTTGGGGCTCGAACACCATGCATTGGGACGTCGAGAACCCGACCTCCGAAGCGCCGGTCCTCTACACAAGCTTTCCGTCGCTCAAAGATCCCGAGCACGATCCAGGTCCCCAAGAATTGCACACTGGCGAAGTCGTCACGTTCGTTCCGTACGATGTGTTTGCCAAGTGGCGCGATGATCGTTGGCAGAAGCGAGGCCAAGACTACGAGGCGATCAAGAAGGGCATCGAGGCGCGCATGCTCGCGCAATTTCTCAAGCATATGCCCGAGCTGAAGAGCAAAGTTGCGCACGTCGAATTGTCAACTCCCTTGAGCACCGAGCATTTCACCCGCGCGCCCGCAGGCGCGATCTACGGCATCGAACCAACGCCCGAGCGGTACCTCACGAGGCACCTGCGTCCTCGCACGCCGGTGGACGGCCTCTTTCTCAGTGGGAGCGACATGGCTTCGGTCGGGGTGATGGGCGCGATGATTGGCGGGTTGCTTGCTGCCGCCGCCGCCGAGCCACTTGGTGCGGTGAAGTACATCCGCGAGTTGGTAGCGGGGAAATAGCGGCTCTACCTCGGCGTCGTCGGTGCGCACGTGGACACGCCAGCCCCGACGATACGCACGGTGGTCGTCATGTAATCGACGAACGTCTTGTCGCTCGGGCGGTAGCGGCCGACCTTGGTGTTTCCGGAATCGCTTGCATAGTACAAGTAGAAGTCGCCGCCCCAGAAGGAGATGGCCCACGCGCCGACGCTCGTAATTTTCGAAAGCGTCACCGTGCTGAGTGCACTTGCGTCCGTCTTGCTCAGCTCGGCGAGTTTGGCCGCCGAACCAAACGACGAGTCCACGAAGAAGCCGTAGAGGCGACCATCGCCGGTGCCGGTGAGCTCAGGATTCAGGTTCGCAAACGCGGACGAGAACCCCTTGATGGGTGCGAGTGTCATTGAGGGTAACGCCACGCGCGCGAGTTCGCTCGTCGCGAACACATCTGTCTTCGCGACGTAGAGAGTTTCTTCACTGCCGGATGTCCCGTTTGTTGAGAACCCCATACCCATCTGGTTCCATCCAGCGGCCTTGAACGATGTACTCGCGCAGGCGAGCGTCTTGGTGTCGACCTTGAAAATAGAACCGTCAGCATAGTTGACATATGCGGTGCCATCGCGCGAGACCGCCATCGAGTTGGGCGACGCAGCGCTAGCGCAGCTGAGGCTGCCGAGGGACGTGAGTTTCTTGGTCGGCGGGTC
>CAMBEV010000301.1 GCA_945865595.1 Nannocystis exedens
ACCGGTCAACTCGGCGACGTCATGAAAGAGTCCGCGCAAGCTGCTCTCTCATACGTGCGAGCGAATGCAGAAAAATACGGCATTCCGAAAGACTTCCTCGAGAAGCGTGACATCCACGTTCACATCCCAGCAGGCGGCATCCCCAAGGACGGACCGAGTGCGGGCGTCACGATGTTCACGGCGCTTGTCTCACTGCTCACCGGCATTCGTGTGCGTCACGACGTGGCGATGACGGGCGAAATTTCGCTCCGCGGTCGCGTGCTTCCGATCGGTGGCCTCAAGGAGAAGGTCCTTGCGGCGCACCGCGCGGGCATCAAGCGCGTGCTCGTCCCCGAGCGCAACAAAGCCGACCTCGACGAAGTGCCGAAAGAGGTGATGGATGACCTCGAGTTCATCTTCTGCAGCAAGATGGACACGGTGCTCGAAGGGGCGCTCGAGTCCATGCCGCAGCCGAAGCCAGAAGTGGTGGCGGCGGTGGCTGCGAACTGATCGGTCGAGAGGGGGAGGAAGCCTTCCCCCTCTCGAGCTCTCCCCAGCGGGGGCTCAGTCGAACGTGCCGCCGATGCCGCCGCCGGTGGGCGTTGCATAGACGCGCCACTGCGGACCTCGCTTTGCACTAGTTTCATCCTCGCGCGAGCGACGCTCAACGTCAGCTTGCTTGACGGGTTTTGAGAAAAAGAAGATGTCCGCGAGCCCGAGCGCGAGGCCGACAGCACCGACGCCAAACCCAACGTAGGAGATCGTCTGCTGTGTGGTGGCCGCGTCGCGGTCGCTTTGTGCTTGTGAGCCGCAAGCTCCGGGCTGCGGGCACGTTGCTTCGATGTCGTGCGCGGATGAGCGACTCGAGGCGGCGAGGCCTAATGTAACGGCGCCGGTTGCAAGCCCGGCAGCGCCGGTGAGAAATCCGCCCCACATGAGGCCTCGAGGCCGATCGCCCTTGGGCTTCGTCGCAACGTGGCGGGTGCGGGTGGCCGCAGCGCCGGTAGAAGGTGGCGCCGGTGAAGCAGCAACGTCCGCGTTGGTCGGCGACGCTACGGCGCCTGAAAACGTAGGCTGCGCGCAACCGACGCACAGAAGTGTGCAGGCGACCAGGGCTCGTTCGATCTTCAACATGGCTACCTCCAGAAATGCTCGTCCCCAGCTTACTGTGTGGGTGTGTGGACGCAAGTGGGCTACGATCGCGCGGGATGGCACCGGTGTACCAGCGCGAGTTCACACCGCTTGCTGCTGCCGGTTGGTCGACCGCCGTTGTGTTTGCGATGGGCTTGGTGCTCGCGCTCGTGAGTGGTGGACGCCTCGACACCGAGATCGACTTGATGACCCTCGGGTTGGCCGCAGCATTCGTCCACGTGGGCATCGCTTTTGCGGCCGTGCGCGTTCACGCGCCCGAAGGGTCGCTACGCGTCCTCTTTGGTGTCGGTGAGCCGAAGGCGTTGGACGTGGGTCTCGCTGCTGCGGTAGGGGTAGGGATCGTTCCGGTACTTGACGGGTTGGATACACTCGCACAGCGCCGGTTTCCCGCTAAGCCCGATGAGGCGCTCGCCGACATGGTCATGTTTGCCAACGCCACGAGTGGGCAGCGGCTGAAGATTGCGCTGGTGATCGTCGTGCTCTTACCCGTCGCGCAGGAGCTGTTCTTTCGTGGCCTCATCTTCAGCGGCCTAGCCGCGCGTGCAGGCGGTCGCACGCTCGGTGCAGCCCTTGTTTCAACGGTCGCCTTCGCGCTGACGTCGAGCTCCCCGCGAGCCATCTTGCAGATGTCTGTGCTCGGACTGGTTCTCGCCTGCGTGCGCGCGTGGTCAGGTAGCGTCGTCGTTTCAACAGTGGCACACGCGAGCTACTTCGTCATCCCGGTGCTTCCTCTGCTGCAGGGCAAACCCTACGACACGACGATCGGGTTCTCCCTGGCGCAATCGATCGCGATGACCGCCGCCGCAGCCCTCGCGCTCCTCATCCTACGCCTCCGGGGTGGCGCTGGCGCTAAGTCAGGTTAATGCGAGGGGCCGAAACCGATGGTCTGATCATTGGTCTGATTTAGTTCCGCGCATTGACTGTTGAAGTGTCGTCCCCACAACGATCCAGCGTAACGTTTCAAGACCTCTGCCGATGGTGATGGATCCAGGCGGGCCACCGGACGATTTACCGGTGTACCCACCGAGCTCGGCGATCCACAGTGTGGCTTGCTGGAGTGAAGGCATTTTGGACGCCTTGCGAGGAGGTGTTCTCTCGGGATGCGGTCGGTTGGGATGTCCCAGTAGATTCCGCCGTCCGCCAGTCCGCTGCCGAGCGTCCGCTCGAGGGCCACCTTCGTGAAGCCACCGTTGAGGTGCATCACGACGCGAGCTGGTTCACGAAAGCTGGTTCTGTCTTGCCTCACCGGTCTACCCGGCCTTCTTCACGAGCGCTGGCGACCTCGGAGGCAGGCGCACATACGTCCGGCCGCTCTTGGCTTCCCGTTCTCTGACGGCCTCTGCGATCTTGGCGATGTCGTAGCCGTACTCCTTCGCGATCGAATCGCGAACGGCGCGCACTTCATCAACGATGGGATTTGGATCTTGCATGATGCTAGCCCTCAAGCAGTTCCATGGGCGTGCAGATAATCGGTGGCTCGACGCCGGTAGCCCGGCAGACCTCCTCGATTTTAGCACGCATCGTCGCGTTGGCGATGTGCTTGCAATTCCAGGTCAACAGGTAGTTCATGCCATGAACGGCAGCGAGCGCGATATGCAGTGCATCGATTACGGCCCGTTGCGGAAGAGCCGCCTGCCTGACCAGCTCCGACCCCAGCAGCGCCGCTTCTTGGGTCATTCCGAGCAGCTGAACTCCCGCGAGCGCCTCACGGCGTTGCGCTGCAGCTCGGGGATCGCCGGCAGCAACCTCATCGACCACGAGTTCCGAAATGTATAACTCGAATGAGTCCCGCGCCTTCCACCACGCCCGTGTCACCTCCTGCTCGGCCGCGCGCACGATGTCGCGGCTCGGCCAGGCGGTCAGATAGCTTGGAATCGTGGTTTCCAGGTACACGCGCGATTTCATTGCTCTCTCCCGCCTGTGCGGTCGGCTTCCTCGACGCGCCGATCGAGCTCCGTGGCAAACGTCAGACGATCCTGCTCTGGGAGCGCCAGCGCATCGTCAGCGATTTTGCGGAGAGGACGGCCCATGGTCCCACCGTAGCTGCCACCGGAACGCGCAGCCAGGGATGAACTGGCCTTCTGCCAAAGTAACCAGGGGTAACTGGACCGAGTGCCCTCAAGGACTACACGGCACTCCTCACATGCTCCGTTTTTCCTCTTTCGGTCTTTTCGTGCTCCTCACGCGCGCACTCGCCGGTTGCGGCTCAGAGGTTCTGGTCGAGCGTCCAGCTTCGTCCGTCGAACCGAACGACCCGCAGCCCGAAGAAGATGCGGGGGACAACGGCGATGCAACTGTTGGCAACGCAGACGGCGGCAGCGAAGCAGGCGCGAAGAAGGACGCTTCCGTGGATGCGTGCGTCACCAAAACGTGTGCCCAGCTCGGCAAGAACTGCGGCACCGTAGCGAACGGGTGCGGTGCGACGATGAACTGCGGTTCGTGCGCGACCGGCCAAGCGTGCGGCGGCAATGGCACTCCCAACGTTTGCGCCTGCACGCCGACAACGTGCGCAGCCAAGGGCGCGACCTGCGGCGACATCTCAGACGGTTGCGGAAAGACGCTCGCGTGCGGCAGTTGTACGGCTCCGCAAACGTGCGGTGGCGGCGGATAGTCGAATACGTGCGGTTGCGTTCCGAGGACGTGTTCGCAGCTTGGCAAAAACTGCGGGAGTGTTCCCGATGGTTGCGGCGGAACGTTGTCTTGCGGTTCGACTTGCCCTTCAGGTCAAACGTGCGGCGGGGGTGGCAATGCCAACGTATGTGGTCAAGGTCCTTGCCTACCGACGACGTGCGCTGCGCAAGGCAAAAATTGCGGATCGATTTCAAACGGATGTGGCTCGACGCTCGCGTGTGGTTCATGCAGCGGGTCGCAAACGTGCGGCGGCGGCGGCGCGACGAACGTTTGTGGATGCACCGCCGAAACGGATGCTGCGTTTTGCACGCGCAAGACGGCAACGTGCGGTTCGGTCACCGCGCTCGACAACTGTGGCGCAACGCGCACGGTGGCGAGCTGTGGAACGTGCGCGAGCGGACTCTTGTGCGGTCCAACCGCGGCGAATGTTTGCGGCCCATACAACGAAAGGTCGTCGCCGATTTGCAACGCCGACAAGTGGTGTTGGTCAATTCCGACGCCCCAAGGAAACGCGCTCTACGATGCATTTGTCGCATCATCGAACGACCAGTGGGCTGTCGGAACACTTGGCACGGCGATTCATTGGGACGGCGCTAGTTGGTCGGGCAGCTATGGCATTGCGGACGGCGCGCAGTTGAACGGCGTATTTGCTTCGGGCAGTGCCGTCTTCGCGGTTGGCGAGAAGGGTACCATCGTGAGTTACAAATCGGGCGCTTGGTCCACCATGACATCGCCAACGACGTATTCTCTTGGGGGAATCTGGGGCTCTTCGGGCACGGACGTCTGGGCGGTTGGCGATGCCGGCACGCTCCTTCATTTCACGGCGGGTAAGTGGACGTCGGCCACGTCGCCAACGACGGAAGCGCTTCGGAAGATTTGGGGCACAAGCGCCACGAACATTTGGGCAGTCGGCAACGGCG
>CAMBEV010000302.1 GCA_945865595.1 Nannocystis exedens
GAAGGTGTGACGGCCTGCGGTCACGGTGTATGGGCGCCCCGAGGCGTTGGTGGGTTCATCTTGTTTGCCGTCGATGAAGATGAGCGCGTTGGGGGCGCCTGTGACGGCGATCGACACGGTGCTATTCTTGACGAGTGGCTCAAGGCGAAACGCGTACCGAGCAGGCTTGCCGGCATTGAACGTGAGCTCGGCGGTCTCTTCTTTGAAGCCGTCTTTGCGCAAGGTGAGCAGGCGCTTGTTTCCAGCGTCGACGCGAATCGGTGCGGCAAAGGGAGTCTTGCCGACCTCGCGGCCGTCTACGAGAAGGGTCGCCCCAGGCTCGTTCGCGGTGAGCTCGAGGGTTGTGTAGTACTCTTTAAGGGTCTTCAGCGCGTTCTCGACGTCGGCGCGCTCGGTGGCGCTCAGCCGGCTTCCGCCCTCGCGCAACTCGCGTTCGAAGACTTCAGATGCGCGCGCGTAATTACCGGCGTTCTTCTCGCAGAGCGCGATGTAGTAGAGCACTCGGGGATCGTTGGTGAGCGCGTAGACCTGGTTGTATTCCGCGATTGCACCGGTCGGGTTTGCGCCTTTCTTAGCTGTGCGCATGTCTTGCGCGCGCTTCCAAGCGGGACGCGCGGCCTCAGGCAGCTGGGCGCACAGGCTGTCGCCGGGAGCGCACGGAGTGGCCGCCCAAGCCGGAGCGCACCCGAGCGCGAGCAAAAGTGTGCAAACAAAGTAGCGAATACGCAGGCGTGTAAAAGTCGTCATGGTCGCTCGGGGATGCGGTCGATCCCAGTCGGTGAGGTTGCGGTGGAGTTCGCGGACTTGCTGGTTGTTGCCACAAAACGCACTGACGCGTCTGGCGCGGAAGATGTTGCGCGTGGTGCCGAAACGCTCGCCGAGGGTGGAGCGGCGACGGCGGACGTCGTGGCGGAGCCGATGGGATCGGGCGCTACCGGTGGCCTTGTGTCGACTGTGTCTGCGCTGCCAAAGCGGTATTTGGCCGCACTGATTGCCACAATCGACGCGCTAATGAGCAGCGCGCCCGCGCCCACGAGGACAATCGTGCGGCGGCTCGACGCTTGCGGTCGGGCATCTTGCGAAAGGCCGGCATCGGTCGACGGAGCTGCTTGCGCCAACCGCATCGTGAGCTGGGGGCGCGCGGCGGCTGGGCGGACCGGGGCCGTTCCTTGACGTGCTGCCAATGCCGGTGCGGTCGAAGGTGAAATGGCAAGACGCGCGCCTGGTAGCTCCGCGGTGAACTCTTGAGGCGGCTTTGCGGGGGCCGCCTGTGTTTCAGGTGGCTCGTGCACGGCCTGCCCAAAGTTGGGACGCATCGGGACAAGTTGCGGAATGCCTGCCGCTGTAGGTACGGCTTCGCCTGGTGGTGGCAGCTGAGACATGTGGCCCTGCTGCACAGCCCGCGATCGCACCATGACCTGCGTGCTGCGCTCGTCCGCCCAGGGCGCGATTCCCTCGGCCATGTCGAACGCGGTTGCGTAACGATCGTCGGGACTGCGCGCCAATGCCTTATGAATCGCCGCGCACAACTCGTCCGGCAGGTCGGGTCTGAGGGTGCCGATGAACGGAGGATCTTGAGTGAAGATTTTGAAAAGAATTTCGGTGAACTCGCCCGATTCAGAGTGAAACGGCGTTTGACCGGTTAAGAGCTCGTAGAGGATGACGCCGACGGAAAAAATATCGCTTCGGCGATCGACGTCCTTCGGAGAACGTGCCTGCTCGGGCGACATATAGAGCGGCGTGCCGAGAGCGGAGTTGGTGCGCGTGATGTTGCCGCCGCCGGGCTGTTGAACCTTGCTGATTCCGAAGTCAAGTAACTTGACAAAATCGTCCTCACCGTCTTTTCGGACGACGAAGCAGTTCGACGGTTTCATGTCGCGGTGAACAATGTTGGCCTGGTGAGCGATCTGCAAGCCGCGCAAAATCTGTAGCGTGAAGTGCACCGCGCGCACGACCGGGAGGCCCGGCGTTCCTTCGCGCAAAAGGAGGTCAGAGAGATCTTGGCCCTCGAGGTACTCCATCACGAGGTAGGGCGCACCGGTTGGGAGCTGGCCCACGTCGTACACCTTGACCACGTGGTCGCTGTCGATCTGCGACGCGGCCACGCCCTCGTTGATGAACCGCTCCACGGCGCCGGTGAGCATCATGACTGAGGGGCTCATGAACTTGAGGGCGACGGGTGCGCGTCGTAGCAAGTGCGTCGCCTTCGCCACAGCGCCCATGCCACCTTCGCCGAGGAGCCGCTCGATCTGGTACTTCCCGTCGAGGACTTCTCCCGGTTGCGGGTACGCGGCGGGGATAACGAACAGTTGGGTCATGGCGCAGGCGCATCGTACCAAGAACCCGGCCACCGCGCCGCGAATTGGTCGGCGGGAAGCCTTGGGCCAAAAGTCAGGTACAATGGGAAAATGACCGCGGCGAAGAAGTTTGCGACCTACGCCGATCTCGAGGCGTTGCCGTCCCATCAGGTGGGCGAAATCGTGAATGGCACGCTCTACGCCAGCCCAAGGCCCGCACCCCCACACGCGCGTTCGGCGAGTCGCTTGGGCTCGAAGCTCGGCCGCTACTTTGACGATGATGACGGAGTGCCGGGTGGGTGGGTGCTTCTTTACGAGCCCGAACTGCACTTGGGCGACGACGTGGTCGTCCCCGATTTTGGAGGATGGCGTCGGGAACGCATGCCTGAGATGCCCGTTGACAAGGCGTACTTCACCCTCGCACCCGACTGGGTATGCGAGGTCTTGTCGCCCTCGACTGAGCCGCTCGATCGTGGCGAAAAGCTTGCGGTGTACCGCGACGCGAGGGTTTCGCATGTGTGGTTGGTCAACCCCTTGGTCAAGACGCTTGAGGTTTTGCGGTTTGATGGCGGTACGTATCGCGTCCTGCCTGTTTTCTCCGGTGACGCAAAAGTGCGCGCCGAGCCGTTCGATGCGATCGAGCTTGAATTGGCTGCGCTCTGGAGGCGGTGAGGAGTAATAATCGGCGCCCTCATGGCCGAACCGCGCACGCACCAGTCGTTAATCAATAAACTTGACGAGATGAATGCTCGCGCCATCGAAGGTGGCGGTGCCGTGCGCGTTGCCAAGCAACACGAGCAGGGCAAACTGTCGGCGCGCGAGCGCGTCGAGTTTCTCCTCGACCAAGACTCGTTCGTCGAGACGGGGCGCTTCGTCACGCATCGTTGCACCGACTTCGGGATGGAGAACCAGAAGGTCCTCGGTGATGGCGTCATCACTGGCTACGGCACGATCGACGGTCGCAAGGTGGTCGTATTTTCGCAGGACTTCACAGTGTTCGGCGGCTCGCTCAGCGGCGCGTACGCGGAGAAGATCTGCAAAGTGATGGATCTCGCGATGAAGGTCGGCGTGCCCGTCATTGGCCTCAACGACTCTGGCGGCGCGCGTATTCAAGAGGGCGTTGAATCGCTCGCTGGCTATGCCGACATCTTCTTGCGCAACACGCTCGCAAGCGGCGTCGTGCCGCAGATCAGCGCGATCATGGGTCCATGCGCAGGCGGCGCCGTTTACTCACCCGCGATCACCGACTTCATCGCGATGGTCGAAAACACGAGTTACATGTTCATCACTGGGCCCGACGTCATCAAGGCTGTGACACACGAGGAGGTCACCAAAGAAGATCTCGGCGGCGCCCACACCCACGCAAGCAAGAGCGGTGTTGCGCATTTGACCGCGCCCGACGACAAGGCGTGTCTGGTGCAGATTCGTAATTTGATCGGCTACATGCCGTCGAATAACCAAGAGGACGCCCCACGCGTGGCATCACACGACGACCCCATGCGCGAGGTGGCCGAGCTCGATACGATGATTCCGATCGAGTCGAACAAGCCGTACGACGTCAAGCGTGTCATCGAGGCTGTTGTCGATGACGCTGGGTTCTTCGAGATTGCGGAAGAGTACGCCGCGAACATCGTGGTGGGTTTCGCGCGCATCGGCGGCCGCAGCGTGGGCATCGTCGCGAATCAACCGAGTGTGCTCGCCGGTGTGCTCGACATTGACTCGTCGATGAAGGCCGCGCGCTTTGTTCGTTTTTGCGACTGCTTCAACATTCCATTGGTCACATTGGTTGACGTTCCGGGTTTTCTGCCAGGGACCAAGCAAGAGTACGGCGGCATCATCAAGCACGGCGCCAAGCTCCTCTTTGCGTTTGCGGAGGCCACTGTTCCGAAGGTGACGGTCATCCTGCGCAAGGCCTACGGAGGCGCGTATGACGTCATGGCGTCAAAGCACATTCGCGCGGACGTGAACCTCGCTTTTCCGACCGCAGAGATTGCCGTGATGGGCGCTGACGGAGCCGTCAATATTATTTACCGTGGTGAAATTGCCAGCGCTGACGATGCCGCGGCGACGCGCACCGGATTCGTGGATGACTACCGCGAGAAATTTGCCAATCCGTACAAGGCGGCGGAGCTGGGGTTCATCGACGAGGTGATCCAACCGCGGTTTTTGCGTAAGCGACTTTACCAATCGCTCGAGATGCTGAAGGACAAACGCGACACGAATCCTCCGCGTAAGCATACGAATATTCCTCTTTAGTTTCGGTTGAGGGGGAGGAAGCCTTCCCCCTCAAACTCCCCAGCGGGCGAGTCGCGAGCGGACACTTCCCGTGAGTGCGCTTCACAATTTCTGCGCCCC
>CAMBEV010000303.1 GCA_945865595.1 Nannocystis exedens
GAGGGCGTCAATCCAGACACCGGCGCCAATACCGTACCCAGCGCTTGTGCCGAGCAGGTAGACCAACTCGTTTGCGCCTCGCGTGGTCTGCTTGGGCTGCTGCGCGGCAGGCAATCCGTAGGGGTACTGCGGATTGTACCCCGGCTGACCCGGCTGCGCAGGATACGGCTGCGCGGGCTGCCCAGCATAGGGCTGCGTCGGCTGGCCGTACGGTGCGGGCTGCGCATAGGGCTGGGCCGGTTGCGGAGCGTACGGTTGTGGGGCGTATGGCTGCGTGGGATAGGGCTGAGTCGGATAGGGCTGCGGATATTGCGCCCTGCCTGTGCCGCTTGCTGCCAACGTAACGAGAGTTGCCGAGACTGAAAGCCAGTGTTTCATCAAGTTGCTCCTTGGCGACGCGGCCGCGCGCAAGAGTAACACGCTGGCTCAGCGGTTACGCTGTATGCTGCGAGAAGCATGGGCAGACGCTTAGACAAGTGGCGGTGGGCAGGACCTGTGACAGTAGTGGTGGCCGCCCTCGGTGGCGGGCAGGGATGTGCGAGTTGCCAACAGCGCGCTGTTTGCAGCCAGGTGGGCATCAACAATCCTGAAAACCGTACGTTACGAAGGCAGATCTTGAGCTTCGGCACGAGCGAAACCTGCAAAGAGATGCTCTCGCGCAACGCGCCGCTCAAACTTGCCGAGGACGCGCCGGTGATCGGTCGATTCTTTCCGCGCAATTGTGTGCATCAAGAGTTACCCAACGGCAACATCGTCATCCAATTTGACGGCGAGGGTTACGCCTGGACGAACATGTCAAGAAAATTGACCTTCGCGACTGGCGCCCGGATCGAGTACGCGCCCGACTTTCGCTGCTCATCCGACGACGCGATCTATGCGTACTTTCCCACCCGCAACGTCGAGAGATCGCAGTTCAACCTCCGTCAGCTCGAAGTCAGCAGCGTCGCGGGCGGCTTCCTTTCGGGCTGGGTGAACCCCGTCGCCGAAACGTTCGGGCGCCAATTGTTTGTCGGCAAGCTCGGCGAAGGCTTCACGGTCATCCGCGACACGAACCAAGATATCGAGTTCGGCGTGGGCATCATCCCCGTTGGGCAGCACCCCCAGCGGCCATTTCGCCTATCGACCGACGCCAAGCGAACGTACGAAAACGCGCGCGCCGATGTTCATCAGAACCAGCGCGACTTCATCGGCCCCATCGTCGTCAAAGAGTCTGGTCAAGCGCTTTACCTAACGGCATCCGTCGACGGAACGCCGGCCGTGGACCTCTTTGTCTACGCGCGCGACGAAGCTGACCCTGCGATCCGCGCCTACATCGACTCAGTCCAAGCATTACCGATGCCCCCTTCGCGGACGCTCAACGACGTGGTGATTGCGGGCCGTCCCTACCGACGCACGGTGCCCGTGAAGACTGGCACGTACTACGTGGTCTTCGACAACACCCCGACTGCGGGGCCCACCATGCCCCCGACCCACTTGCTTGATGATCGCGCCGCCACCATAAGCTACGCCGTGCAGGTCGGAGACGCCCCCTGACGATGAGTACCCACGAGAAGGCCCGCGAGCCTGTGCCAGAAGACGAAGACGTCAACGAACCTGACGAACACGAGCCGAAGAGCTCTCCGCCACCGAGCGAGCCTGAGATCGACGCGGTGCTGCCGGCGCAATCGCGTGTCTTGCGCCTGGTCTATTGGACGGTTTGGTTTGGCCTTCTGCCGGCCATGGGGATCTACGGTTCGTTCAAGGTGTTCATGCCCGACCTGGGCGCGACATCGGAAGGGCTCGTCGCGGGATTTCGCAGCCTCTTTCGCGCTCAGTCCATTCCGATGGCGATCGGACTCTATTCGCTCTTCACGCTCGTCATCTGGTTCGCGCGGCATCAATTGCCGCTCGCCCAGCATGCGCACCTGCCCATTCCAAAGGGCGTGCCTGACGTGTCGCGACCCGACTTCGAACGTGCGCGTGCACTTTGCGAGGAAGCGGCGCACATTCGCAACAAGAACGCGCGGGCCTTCGGCAAGCAAACGTCTGAGGCACAACGCAAGCAACTTGACGATGCACTTCGCACGCTCCGCAACGCGATGTACCGCGAGCCCTTTCGGCGCGCCGATCTGACCGCTGCGCAGGGCAAGGCTGAGGGTGTGGTCACGCGCATTCTCGGTCGATGGCGCAAGGGTGAGGCGCGCGAGATTGTCGAGCAACTCGCGCTCGCGTTTGCGGTGGCGCTGCTGCTGCGAACATGCATCGCTGATCCGTTTCAGATCCCAAGCGGTTCGATGATCCCAACGCTGCAGGTCGGCGATCACATTTTCGTCAACAAGCTGAAGTATGGCCCGCAGATTCCGATGACGCAGAAGCGCGTGTGGGAGAGCATGCCGCCCGCGCGCGGTGCTGTCGCCGTCTTCGCCTACCCGGAAGAGCCGCAAAAGGACTTCATCAAGCGCATCATCGGCCTGCCTGGCGATCGCATCGAGGTCAAAGAGGGGCATCCTTGGATCAACGGCTGGGAGGTCCCAAGCTGCTTGGTCGGCGACTACCGCTACTGGTACGACGCGCGCGACTCGCAAGATGGGCGCGACAAGCCTCGGTGGAGGCACGGGCCTCTCTACGTGGAGTACCTCGGTGAGCAGACCTACTTCACGTTGCAAACCGTGCCTGACGAAGGTTCGGCCGCGCCGCCCGACGCAGGTCCGTTCGTTGTGCCTACCGCCGAGGCATTCGCCATGGGCGACAACCGCAACAACAGCCACGACTCTCGCTTTTGGTACGACGGCAAAGGGGGTGGCGTGCCGTTCGCAAACTTCCGCGGTCCTGCCTCGCTCATTTGGTACAGCCACACCGGCACACGCATCGATTGGTCAAGAATCGGAACCTTTGTCATGACGACCAAACTTCGCCTGCTCGAGGGAATGGAAGGGCTCGGTCCCGCGCTCGACAAGTGTGTTCGCGAGAGGCCAGCTGTCACCCAACCACCGCCTGCGAAGTAACGCACCGACGTCATGCGCCTGGGTGATTTCCGTGCATCAACGATAGCGCGCCAGGGGCTGGCGGGGCTGTATTGGCTTCTTTGGTATGGGCTGGCGCCTCTACTCATTGTCGACGGCGTCGTGACGTGGTTGCTCAAGCCCGCTCCTTCGCCCGGTGAAATGTTGTTGCGACAATGGGCGCGTGCGCAGCCGATTCCGATGACCATCGCGTTTTACCTGGTGCTCACGTCGGTCGTTTCGCTCGTGCGCTATAGGCTGCCTTTCGCGGCGTACGCCTTTCGCGCAAAGCTGGGCGAAGTACCCCTTGCGTCAGCGGCGATGTTTGAGCGTGCACAAACCCTCATCGATGAGTTCGCGGCCTTTCAGAAGAAGAGGGCGCGGGTGCAGCACCTCGTCACCGAAGACGGAGTCAACGCAGTTGACGATGCGTTTGCCGAGTTGCGGCGCACGATCGCCAACGTGCCTTTTCACGCCGCAGAGCTCTTTGGCGCCTTAACTCGAGCGGAGGAAACATTCGGCCGCGTCTACGGCCGCTGGCGAAAGGGGGAGCTGCGGTCGACGCTCGAGGTCATCGCGCCCCTCGTGCTCGCACTCGTCGTCCTTCGCGGCTCGATTGCCGATCCGTTCAAAATTCCGAGTGGATCGATGATCCCCACGCTGCAAGTCGGCGATCACATTTTCGTCAACAAGCTGAAGTATGGCCCGGCCGTACCGTTTACGCAGACGCGCCTCTGGGAGAACTTTCCTCCCGATCGCGGCGTGGTGGCCGTGTTCGCCTATCCTGAAGAGCCCGCAAAGGACTTCGTCAAGCGGGTGATCGGTTTGCCCGGCGACACGATCGAAGTCAAAGGCGGCCACCCTTGGATCAACGGGTGGGAGGTGCCCAGCTGCCTCGTCGGCTTCTACAGCCACGCCGACAGCGAGGGCGACCTGTACGTCGAGTACCTGGGCAAGCAGACGTACTTCACGCTCTACGCCGCGGGGTCTGGCGCGGGTGATCAGGGCCCCTTCGTCGTGAAGCCCAATGAGGCGTTCGTCATGGGAGACAACCGCCACAACAGCCACGATTCGCGCTTCTGGTGGGACGGCAAGGGCGGCGGCGTTCCCTTCGAGAACTTCACGGGTCCCGCGTCACTCATCTGGTTTAGCTACGCCGGCGCGAGTGTCGATTGGTCGCGCATCGGCGGATTCGTGATGCCCGAGCGGCTCCACATTCCGCCCGAGATGGCGTCGTCGCAACCTGCGTTGGCCAAGTGCCTGCGCGAGAGGCCGGTGCGAACGGAGCCACTCCGGCCACCGCTCAAGTAGCCCGCGCCAACACCCGCCCCGTCGCGGTCTTCGCTTTCCTCAGCTGCGCCGGCGTCCCCGCGAACACCACCTGCCCGCCTTCGTCACCCGCTTCCGGCCCCAACTCGATGACCCAGTCGGCGGCGGCAATCATGTCCGGCTGGTGCTCCACGATCACCAGCGTGTCGCCTCGTGCAACAAGCGCTTCAAGCACGCCTACCAGGCATCGCACGTCGGACAGGTGAAGCCCCGTGGTCGGTTCGTCAAGAATATAGACGGTCGGCTCATGCGCGACTCCCGCTGTCAATTCGACCGCAAGCTTCAACCGTTGCGCCTCGCCGCCGGACAGCGTGTTT
>CAMBEV010000304.1 GCA_945865595.1 Nannocystis exedens
CGGAGGACCGATTTTCACCGTTAATCCCCGTGGTTCTGCGCGCGGAGACGTTCCGCTCGAGCACATTGTCAAGCGTGGGGACACGCTCTCGACGCTCGCAGACCAGTACTTTCATGATGGGTCCTTGTGGCCGCAGCTCTGGGCGCTCAATCCTCACATTCAAAATCCGAACTGGCTCTATCCCGGCGACCGCATGAAACTCCGCGACGGAACGGTCGCCAAACCCGGCGCGCCGGCGACGGGTCTTCGCAAGCGCACCGCACCCACCACTGTTTTTCTCCGTAACGACGGCTTCATCGAAGAGCAATCGGACGAAGACTGGGGCGAACTCGTCGGGTCTCCGCGAGACAACATGTTCCTTGGGCATCACAACGAGACCTACCTGCATATCCCTGGAAAGCACGATGTGCGCATTGGGCTAGAGCTCACGCTTTTCAGGCACGTGCGTGACGTAAACAAGGGAAAGATCATCCGCATTCTAGGCACCGCGCGCGTGAACGCCTGGGACGAAGAAAAGCGAACCGCTCGTGCAACGATCGTCGAATCGCTCGACGTGGTGGAGCGAGGCGCGCGCGTCGGGCCGCTCGTTCGCAAAATCGAAATCGTGCCCTCCGTCGTGGCCGATCGCGATCTGAAGGCGAATGTGATTGCGACAATTTACCCACTGAACTTTTATGCTCAAAACCAGGTCATCTTCATCGACAAGGGGGAGGCCGATGGGTTGAAGTCAGGCAACCGCCTCCGTATTTATCGACAGGGCGACGCTTGGCGAAGATCCTTGGTCAACAAGAGCGCAGGCAAGACTATCCACCACGAAACCGTAGGCCTTCCGGAGGTCGACTTGATTCCAGAAGGGCTATCGAACTCGAAATATCCGCCCGAGCGCGTGGGTGAATTGCGGGTCATTCGCGTGAGAGAGCACACCTCAACGTGTCTGGTCATCGAGGCTACGCTTGAGCTCGACACGGGCGATGTTGCCTGGTTGCGTAAAGGATTTTGACATCCGCTTGCGGTGTGGCTGGGCTGTGGTTTAACAAGCGGTATGCGTTTCGTCTTGGTTTTGGGTGCTGCGTCGACGCTTGCGGCTGCGCATGCTTCCGCGGCGCTGCCCGCTCGGCATGGGTCGCATCGCACTTCGCGCGTCTCGGGCTCGTGCCCTGGCGACATGGTGCGCATCCGCGACGAGGCAGCCGGCAATTATTGCATTGATCGTTACGAATGGCCCAACCGCCGCGGCGCAAAACCTAGGGTCATGGTCAGCGCGATTGAGGCGCAGACCCTGTGCGCGAGCAAGGGCAAGCGCCTCTGTAGCGAAGACGAGTGGATTCGGTCGTGTGAAAGCAAGCACAAGCTTAGCCACCCATATGGTGATGAGCACGAAGACAGCCGCTGCACGGATGACCGCACCTGGCGCGAAAAAGACGAAGTCCTCATGAGCAAGTGGACGAGTTCGAATTCCGAAGAGATCAAGACCGCCAAGGCTCACGTCGAATCGCTCTACCAAGCGTCACGAAGCGGCGCGAAGCGTGGCTGCAAGAGCAAAGATGGCGTCTACGATCTAACCGGCAACGTCGAGGAGTGGGTGACCTCCACCCGAGGCCACGCCCATGCGAAGATCCTCATCGGCTGCTATTGGTCAGGCTGTTATGGCGGTGGTAAACCGACTTGCCGATCGACGAACAGTGCACACGGCGAGAGCTTTCGGTTCTACGAGACGGGTGCTCGCTGTTGCAAAGACTTGTGACAGAGTTTGCCTGTTGCGACACGCGCATGTTCTCATGCGGCTGGCCTGTGCATGCCTTTTGCGCGCACATGCCGACGGAGGTCAGACATGCACGTGTTCAAATTGTTTCCTGGGTTGCTCACAGTAACTTCGCTTGCCGTTGTGGCGGGCGCTTGTAGCGACGACGTCGTGGCGCAGCAAGATGCGAGCGCAGTGGACGCAGCTGCGGCAGACACCTCCGTGATTTCCGACGCTGCAGTGACGGTCGATACAGGCGCCGATGCGCCCGCCGCGGATACCGGTGGGCCGAAGCCAGACGGCGGCTTCCCTCCAGGAGACGGTGGGCCGAAGCCTGACGGCGGGTTCCCTCCAGGTGACGGCGGCCCGAAGCCTGACGGCGGGTTCCCTCCAGGTGACGGCGGCCCGAAGCCCGACGGCGGCTTTCCCCCCGGTGACGGTGCCCCCCCACCGGACGGCGCTCCATAGAGATCCTGCGGGTTACCTCCACGCCGCGGTCAGGCGACCGCGGTTAACTTCGACGGCGCGTGCGGTGAGGACGAGCACTACGTCACCGCCGCAGTACGCGTCTGGCAAACCGGCAAGAATCGGAACCAATGGCAAAGCCGCCGCCGGTTCGAGGTTGAGGCCTAGTTTCGCCGTTGCGTGGGCGACCGCCTGGCTCGCTTCGTCGCGCGAGGCTGTCACGACGGCTGCCACTTGCGAAGCCACCCGAGCGAGTGCCGCACAATCGCAAGCGCGCACACCGGAGGTGCCCTCGATGAGTGCCGCGAGCGATGCAAACGCCTCGTGCTGCACGCCGATCACCGACGCAAAGCCGCTCTCAGACTCCGCCCGCAGCGCCCAGCTGATGCCCGTCGCGAGCCCTCCGCCTCCCACCGGCGCGATGACCAAGTCGGGTACACCACCGAGAGCACGCGTGAGCTCAAATCCAATTGAACTGCCGTTGCCAACGACCACGTCGAGGTCGTTCGCTGAGATGAAATCGACGCCGCGCGAACGAGCGAGCACCTTGGCGTGTTGCTCAGCATCTGCGTAGTGTTCGCTGTCGATCGCGATCAGCTCAGCGCCGTAATTGCGCATCCGATCGAGCTTAATGAGCGGCACGCGATTTGTAACAACAATGGTTACGGCTCTGTCGAGCACGCGTCCGGCGTAGGCCATGCCGACGCCGTGGTTGCCCGCGCTCGCCGTAATAACGGGGGTGTCGGCTGGGCGACGGCCGATCGCAGCAAGCGCCCCTCGGACCTTGAACGAGCCGGTGACCTGCATCGCTTCGACTGCGAGCCAGATGCGCGTGGCTTCGGTGCGGTCAGCGATTTTATCGAGCGCCGTCGCGCGCAAAAGCGACACTTCGCGCAGCCCTGCGTCTGGAAACGCGGCAGGCAAATCTCTCGCACCCTCGAGCTGCTCCGGGGTGGGCTCGGGCATGTCATGCTCCACGTGGGGGGCAGGCACCAATCGCATATTCTCATGTACGGACGTTTCGCGCCGCGCATTAGCCCTGTTCGACACTCATTGCAGCTCAGCCTCGGTTGCGGGCGAGCTCAGCGAGTAGCCTGGTCCCGAGCGCATGGCCGCACGCGAACGCGGCATCAGTGCTTTGCGGCCACACCACACGGGTCGAGGCGCGCGCGTGCACCAGGAGGTCGGCTGACGCCACGAAAGTGCGTAAATCAAGCCCTTCACTGCCTCTTGTCGCATACGCGCCTACAGGTGTTTTGCAGTCGCCACCTACCGCTGCCATCACACCGCGCTCTGCGGAAACGCGTAGCGCCGTTTCGTTGGAGTGCAAGCTCGCGAGTACCGTCTTGGTTCGTTCGTCATCGTCGCGGCATTCGACGCCGAGCGCCCCTTGGCTGATTGCGGGTACGAAGCCGTCTGGGTCGAGCGCTTCGGTCACGCGGGCGCCAAGCCCAAGGCGCTTTAGCCCCGCGACGGCGATCACGATGGCGTCGAACTCACCGCTGTCGAGTTTTCGAAGACGGGTGTCGACGTTGCCGCGCAGCGACCGGATGTCGAGGTCGGGTCGAATCGCACGAAGGAGCGCGACGCGGCGCAGGCTCGACGTGCCGACTATCGCGCCATGCGGAAGGGCTGCGAGCGATTCGTGCGTTCGGCATACAAGGGCGTCGCGGGCATCTTCGCGTTCGGGAATGCAAGTGAATACGAGTCCCGCAGGCACTTCGGCGGGGACGTCCTTCATCGAATGCACCGCGAAGTCCGCGCGTCGTTCGAGAAGAGCTTCTTCAATTTCCTTGACGAAAAGACCCTTGCCGCCCACTTCGGAGAGCGGTCGATCCTGGATCAGATCGCCGCTGGTTACAATTTGCAGCTCGTCGGTCTCGAGCGACGGGTGATGTCGTTGAAGGGCTCGAACCAGCGCACGCGATTGCGCGAGGGCAAGCGCCGAGCGTCGCGTTGCGTAGACCAGCTTCATGAGCCGATGCTAGCCACATTGACGCTAGTCCCCCGCCGATCTTCATTCGACGAGTCGAATGCCACTGCTGCGCAGCGGGGCGGGGTACTAGACGATTACGGGGGTGGCTCCCACCCCGCGTTTTTCTTCGAAAAATCGCTCCCCCGAGAAAATCGCCTCCCCGCGATTTTGCCAGTGCCCCTCCACGAGGCACCCGTCAAATCAGGGTTTTCGGGGCACTAGTTACCTAGGCGCCCGACGTACAGGCGATCGAAGTCAGCCGTGCTCGACCCCTTGCACACTGCGCGATACGGCTCGTCCTCGGCCTGCTTGAGTTCGGGTGCGTTTGGAACGGAGTCGTGCTCGTAACAGACTTGTGCATACGAAACGCCGTTCTTCTCGTTTGCGGCGATGTACTTGAAGCCAACGTTGCGGTTTTTTGTATCGCGCACGAA
>CAMBEV010000305.1 GCA_945865595.1 Nannocystis exedens
AAACGCGGGAACATCAGCTTTCCAAACCCCGTGAGCGGTGCCAGGACTTCCTTGGGCCGCCGCGTTTCGGGCCGCGACTCAGGCGGCGAAACGTCGTGAAAATCGTCCGAGAAGCCTACGGCGTTTAGGGGGTCGGGCACGCATCCGAACGCCCATACTGCAAAGGCCAGGATCGCTATCGGCTGCCGCACAGCCGTTCATTGTACGCCATATCGCGAAGCGCTTGCCAACGCTTGCCCGCCGAGGCAAACGGCTCGTCCCCATGCCGCGTTCAACCAACGAGACCGCACGTTTGCGCGCGGCTCCCATCGCGCCTCCGTTTCACGTGGTGCTCATCGAACCCGAGATTCCGCCGAACACGGGCAACATCGCGCGCTTGTGTGCGGCCACGGCGTCGCCGCTCCATCTCGTCGGAACGCTCGGCTTTCGGATCGACGAGCAAGCCGTTCGTCGAGCAGGCGTGGACTACTGGCACCTCGTCGATGTGCGGAGGCACGCCGACTTCGAACACTTCTTGCGTGCGTTCGCCCAAGATTCGCCAGCCGGAAAACTGCACCTCTTTAGTGCGATTTCAAAGGGCAATTATGTCAATGCCGGTTACGAAAAGGGCGACGCGCTGATCTTCGGCCGCGAAAGCGTGGGCCTGCCGGACGCGTTACTCGAGCGGTTTCATGACCGCACCGTGGCCATTCCGACGCTCGGTGCGGTTCGCTCGCTCAACCTCGCGAATGCGGTGTCGATCGCGCTCTACGAAGCGCTCCGGCAGGTTGATGCGCTGTCAGAGACGACGATGTCATCCTGAGCGATAGCGAAGGATCCTTCGGCTTCGCCGCAGGATGACAACGGGGCAATCACTTGCCGGCGTCGACGCGCGTCTTGCACGAATACACCAGCGAGCCAAGGGAGTCGCACTTCGGATCAGGCGTGAAGACTTTGTTCGCGCACGTGCCGTTTTGCGAGAGACAGTTGTAGTAGAGGTCGGCGTCGATCTGGCAAGCGGACGACAGGTCGTTGTAGCCCGCAGCGGTCGCGCACTCATCGGCGCTCGTGCCATCGCACTCGGCCTTGACGTCGCAGTACTTGGTGGCAGGGTTGCTGCCGCACGCAACGACGGCGAGGACGGCGGATACGGCAAATGAGCGCGCGATACGTTTCGACATGATGCCCGCCGATTAGTGGCGATCGCGCCCCGCGCGCAAGTCTTATTCGTACGCTGCGATGCCCGTAACGTGCTGCCCCAAGATGAGCGTGTGGATGTCGTGCGTGCCCTCGTAGGTGTAGACCGTCTCAAGGTTGCAGAGGTGGCGCATGACTGGGTACTCGAGGGTGATGCCGTTGCCGCCCAGAATGTCGCGGCACATGCGCGCGATCTCGAGCGCCGAGCGGACGTTGCTTCGCTTCACCATGCTCACGTGTGCAGGGAGCAGCTGGCCCTCTTCCTTCACGCGGGTCACTTCGAGTACGAGCAGCTGCGCGTGGGTGATCTGCGTGAGCATCTCGGCGAACTTTGCTTGCACGAGTTGGTGCGACGCGATCGGCTTGCCTGCGAACTGCACGCGATGCTTGGCGTAGTCTACGGCGCATTCAAAGCACGCCTCCATCGCGCCGATGACGCCCCAGCTGATGCCGAAGCGTGCCGACGTGAGGCACGACAAGGGCCCCTTCATGCCGCGCACGTTCGGCAAGATCGCGTCTTTCGGAATGCGCACATCTTCCAAGATGAGCTCGCTCGTGACGCTTGCGCGCAGACTCATCTTTTTGTGAATGAGTCGCGCCTCAAACCCTCGCGTGTCTGTTGGAACCAAGAAGCCACGGACGTCGCCATCGATGCCGCCGACCTTGGCCCAGACGAGCGCGACTTGCGCGAGGTTGCCGTTGGTGATCCAACGCTTCGTGCCGTTGAGGACCCAGCTATCGCCGTCGTCGATCGCGACGGTGCGCATGCCGCTCGGGTTTGAGCCGTAGTCGGGCTCGGTGAGACCAAAGCAACCGATGATGTTACCTTTTGCCATCTCAGGCAGGTACCGGGTCTTTTGCTCCTCCGAGCCGAAGGCGTGGATCGGGTACATGACGAGGCTGCCCTGCACGCTCGCGAAGCTGCGGATGCCCGAGTCGCCTCGCTCGAGCTCTTGCATAGCGACGCCGTAGCCCGCTTCACTCAGGCCTGCGCAGCCGTATCCCGCAAGGTTGCAGCCCAAAAGGCCGATGTCAGCAATTTCCTTGACGAGTTCGGTAGGGAAGGTGCCGCGCTCAAAGTGGTCGCCGATGATGGGCAAAACGCGAGCGTCGACAAAGGCGCGCACATTGTCGCGAACGGAGCGTTCTTCCGGGCTCAGGTGTCGCGAGACGTTTAGAAAGTCGGGCATTGTGACCCCGAGTATCACGGCTGCTCGCGCGCTTGAAGGCCTCGCGCCCACTCTTGCGCGAGCCGACGCGGCAACCCGGGACCCTCGTAAATGAAACTCGTATAGATCTGAATCAGATTCGCACCCGCATCCAAGTACCGATTCACGTCGTCTGAGGTTTCGATCCCGCCGACGCCGATGATCGTTGCCTTTGGCCCAAGGAATGCCCGCGCGTGCTTTACAAAACGCAGAGCGCTGGCTTTGAGGGGAGGGCCGCTCAGACCCCCTGCGCCCATCGCTTCGACTTCGCCTTTTGGCGTACGGAGGGGCTCTCGCGACACGGTCGTGTTGGTCGCGACGATGCCTGCAAGGTTGAGCTCCGCAATGATGGTGAGCAGCTCATCGAGTGTTTCAACCGACATGTCTGGTGCGACCTTCACGAGCAGCGGGAGCGCCTGTGTGCCCAGTTCTTCGCGCAGCGCGGCCAGCAACCGGCGGGCTTGATCGCGGTCTTGAAGGGCACGCAGGTGGTTGGTGTTCGGTGACGAAATGTTCACCACGACGAAGTCCGCAACCGGTGCGATCGCGCGAAGGCTTGCGCGATAATCGTCAATTACCTTGTCGAGAGCGTCGATCGGCACCGAACGCGATTTCCCGATCGAGAACCCCACGGGAACGCCGACGGGTCGCGAGCGCGTGGCGTGCTGATACCGTTCAGCGATCGCATTCGCACCATCGTTCGGAAATCCGAGGCGGTTGATGAGCGCGCGATCTGCCGGCAAGCGAAACAAGTTGGGTCGCGGATTCTCGGCTTGTGCGGTCGCGGTCACCGTTCCGAGTTCAAGGAACGCAAATCCGAGTGAGGCGAGCGCGTGAGGCCACCGCGCATTTTTGTCGAAGCCACCTGCGAGCCCCACCGGGTGCGCGAACGTGAGGCCCATCGTTTCGATCGGCCGCGCGCTCAGGTTGAGCGGTGTGTTGAAATGTAACGCGTCAAGTATCGAGAGCGCCGCGCCGCCAAGGCTATGTGCCGCGTGAGGTGGCAACCGAAAAAGCAGCGGCCTGAGCAGGCGATACATATTAGTGCTTTGCGTAACCCGTTGTGATCGAATGGGTGCCGTTGCTCCAGGCCTCGTTCTTGTTGGCCCCACAACCGCTCGATTCGTTCAGGCTGCCGCGCGTAAAGTACCAATGGCCGGCGCTGCAGCTGAACAGGACATTGCCCCACGAAATGCCGTTGCAGCTAAGGGTGGCCCACTTGCTGAAGTGGCCGTCTGGGAACGTCACGTTTGCCCCGTGTAAGCCTGCGCCGACGTTGAAACTGACGTACGCGCCGTTGGTCCCCCACGATTGAAGCGACTCAGCCGGGCAGGCCTTGCACGTACTGCCGTCGCCCCCACACACGCCGCATTCGTCGACGACCTGGGTTTATCCCATCGTGCCGTCACAACCAGAAGCGACAGGCTGGCAATCCCTCACGGTGTACTCGGTCGTCAAGGCGAGGCGAACCGGTGATGCGTCTGCGAGGTGGCGCAATGAGTAGGAGATCGGTACGCCCGGACTCGACTTGTCGAAGTTCGCTCCCGTCGACAAGAACTTCGACACCTTCTCGAACTGGTCGGTGCCGGTTACGGCGCTGATCGCGACCTCAGCGTTGCCGCCGAGTCCGTACGCTTTCACGGTCGATTCGTTGATGACATTCTTCCACTTCACGCTCGCTGATCCAGTTGCGGCGCCTCCGAACGAACCGCGCACCGAGGCCTCGAGCTCCGCCTTCGAAACCTTCGACTCAAACATGATGTAGAAGATGCGGCCGTAGGTGACCGCTGAAACATATACAGGCGGGTTACCATTGCTGACGTAGGGCTTGAGCTTCTCTGCGGTCACCTCTGGCGCGAAAACACCCGAGGCACCTTCTGGCGGGTTGAACGCCATCGTGAAGTACTCCTGCGTGAACTGAATGAGAAAGCGGCTCTTCTCGTCGGAGGTGTTGATCGAGAGCGTCGCGCCTGCGGTCCAGCTCCCGCCCGTCACGTTGGCCTCGACGGCCACGGCGATCTGACTGGCCGAGTGCGCCGAGGTGTAACTGTATGAAAACTTCGCAGGCGTCGCGCCGCTGTACAAGCTGAGAATATCGTTCTGTGCCTGAATAGCCGACGAGAGAGAAGGTTCGTTGAGTTCCTGGAACAGTGACGCAGCGCCACCCGACGCAAGCGCCAGCGTAATCGTGCCCGGCGCTCGCTTGACGGGGATCGGATCCAAGAT
>CAMBEV010000306.1 GCA_945865595.1 Nannocystis exedens
GCGGGAGGCTCCACCGATTTAGACTCGGCGCTGCGCACTTGCGTCGCGCGCCATAAAAGAAGGGGTCTTGTGATCTTGTTGACCGACCTCTTTGATCCAGAGGGGTTTGAAGCGGGGCTCAATGTCCTTCGCTACAACAAGTTTGAAGCGTACGTCGTGCACCTTCTCGACGCGACCGACCGCGCGCCAGAACTAGCGGGTGACGTCCTCGTGTACGATTGCGAAACGGGCGACGAGCGTGAGGTCACGGTCACACCCGACGTGCTGGGCAAGTACGCGCGTGCATACGACACGTTTGTGCAATCTGCTGAGCGCTTCTGCGCGAGTCGTCAAGTCCCTTACCTGCCTGCGAACGTTGATGTGCCTGTCGACGAGCTCGTTCTGCGCATCTTGCGTCGCGGAGGATTCGTCAAATGAGCTTCGCGGGCTTAGGCTTTGCGCAAGCTCTCACCGCTTTTGGGGTCGTGGGAGCACTCGTTGTCGGCCTCTACATTCTGCGCCTTCGCCGGCGCACGTTTGCGGTTCCGTTCGCGGCGCTGTGGCAGCGCGTCCTCTTTGAGAGACAAGCCGAGAGCCTATTTTCGCAACTAAAGCGGTTACTTTCGCTCCTGCTTCAGCTCGCGATTCTCGCAATGTTGGTACTGGCACTGCGCGACCCGAGGCCGCAGGCGCATTTCGTCAAGGGTCGGAACATTGTGCTGTTGCTCGATGCGAGCGCGTCAATGCAGTCAACCGACGTGAAGCCGTCTCGCCTCGAGTTGGCGCGCACGAAGGCCACCGACGTCATTCGCGCGATGAGCGATCTGGACCATGCGCTACTCGTGCAGATGGACGCTGTGATCACACCGCTTGGGCCGCGAAGCGCTGACCGCGCCGAGCTTGAGCGCATGCTCATGAACTACGCGCCAACCGACACGCGCGCTGACCTCCCTCGCGGCCTTCAGTTTGCCGCCGATGCCGTCTCTGGGCTCGACCAAGCCGAGATCATCGTCGTGAGCGATGGCGCGCTGGGCGACCTGGGCGAAGCCGCGAAGGTGAAGCTATCAGGTGCAACGCTTCGGTATCTGCCGGTGGGGACGTCCAATCGCAACTTCGGGATTACACAATTTGCGGTGCGCCGATACCCGCTCGACAAGGCTCGCTACGAGGTGATGCTCGAGGTGACCAACACGTCACCTGAACCAGGAGAGGTCGAGCTCCGGCTGCTCGGGGACGGTTTCCTTGTCGACGTGACCAAGCTTCGCCTGGCCGCGGGCGAACGATTGCCGCGTTTCTATCCGAACCTGTCAGGCGCGAACCAAAGGCTTGAAGCGTCGATCGCGCCAACGGGCAATACGGTTGACGACCTTCCCGCCGACAACAAGGCGTTTGCGCTCTTGCCCGAACGGCACCGTGCCAAAGTGCTCAACGTGACTACGGGGAACCGATACCTCGAGGCTGCGCTGCTTCTCGACGAGTATCTCGAGGTGACCGAGGTCACCCCGCTCAAATACGTCAGCATCGATACGTCCAAGTTCGACGCGGTCATCTTCGACAGTGTGACGCCCGCCGAAGCACCCAAGACACACGCCCTCTACCTTGATCCACGTGGCGATGGATCACCCGTTAAAGTAGGTAAAGAAGTTGATCAACCGGAACTGGAAAAGGTCGACCGCAAACACCCGATCGCCCGCTTTACCGCTCTCGAGGACGTAAAAATAGCAAAGGCGCACGCGCTCTTGCCACAAGTCGGCGACAAGGTCGTTGGCCAGTCTGGGGGCAAGCCGCTCCTCGTGGCCGGCGAGCGCCAGCGTCACAAATTTGCGGCTCTGGGATTCGACGTTCGCGAGAGCGACTTTGCGCTGTGCGTGGCATGGCCACTCTTTGTGCTTTCCACGATCAACTGGTTCACCGGCGAAGACGAACAGTACTTGTCGAGTTACCAAACGGGTCAGGTGTGGCGTGTGCGCACAGGCGACGGTGCTGGAAAGAACAGCGCGTTCGTCAAGTTGCCTGACGGCAAGAACGAGTCCGTTCCCATTCACGAAGGGCGAGCCGTCATTCTGGGGCGACGCGCGGGCTTCTACCAACTCACGGTCGAGGGCAATCCGCCAGTCGCCTTCGCCGCCAGCCTGAGCGACGAAGTCGAGTCCAAGATTGAGCCGAGCGCGGCGCTCGTCCTGGGTACGGCGACGGCGTCCTCCGTGAGCACCACCGTGGCCACGGCGAAGCAGTCCGCTTGGGTCATCCTTCTGTTGCTTGTCGTTGCGCTCAGCGCCCTTGAATGGGCGACCTATCACCGAAGGGTGACCGTATGAGGCGGGCGAGTTGGGTGATCGCAGCGGCGACGCTCGCGTTGGGAGCGGCTCTTGCGATGATTTACTTTCAGCGCATCTGGCCCATGACGGGTGCCTGGACGGTGCATTTTCGGGGCGAGGAGCTCGAGCTTCTTTCGCCACGCATGCTTGGCCTCGCCTTACTTGGTCCGTACTTCCTGTGGATGACCACACGGTCACTCGCCGACCTTCCTTGGGCGCAACGCCTTGCTTCGGTGCTCTTACGCGTCGGGTTTGTTGTGCTCTTGGCGATCGGGCTGGCTCGTGTGGCGCGGACGAGCACATCGTCAAAGCTCTGTACGGTCTATATTCTTGACGTTTCCGACTCTGTGCCTGACGCCGCTCTCGTCGATGCGCGCAAGCTCGTGCAGGAAGCCATCGACAAGAAACCTGCCGATGCGATCGTGCGCGTGGTGACGTTCGCCGCAAGGCCCCGCATGCTTCCTATTCTGGACGATGCGAAACAGGCACCCCCGATTGAGCGGCATACCGTTTCCTCTATTGGGGGACCGCCCAGCGCCACCGCGGGAGCAGCAACCGACATTGCGTCAGCCATGCGACTTGCGTACGGCCTTTATCCCGCGGGCTATTTGAAGCGCGCGGTGATCGCATCGGACGGCGTCCAGACGGACGGCGACCTGCTCTCAGAGGCCGAGCGGGCACGAGAGTTCGGCGTCAAGCTGTTCGTCTCGCCTTACACGCAGGCAGTACCGGGAGAAGTCGCGATTCGCGACTTGCGGGTGCCGAACGACGCCAAAGTTGGCGCACCCTTTGAACTGCACGCGAACATTTTCTCGAGCCGCGAGCAGAAGGTACGCCTCACGCTTCGGCAGGGCGAAGCCATCAACGGGCTTGACGGTATCAAGCAGGTAACGCTCGCCCCTGGTGAGAATGACGTGACCTTCAAGAGCGTTGTTCGCGTCGCCGGTGACGTGACGTACGCCCTCGACTTGAGCGAGGCCGAGCACGATCGATTCAAAGAAAACAATCGGATGTCAGCAGCGGTGGTGATTCCAGGCCCCCCTGTTGTTCTTTACATCGAAGGCAACCCAGCGCGTGCGAACTACTTGCAGAGTGCACTAACAGCGCAGCAATTCGACGTCGACGTACGCGGACCTCGTGAGCTTCCCACGAGCATTCGTGAGCTTGAACGTTACGATTTCGTGATCGTCTCTGACACGCCGGCCGAGTCCGTATCGATGGCTCAACAAGAAGCCGTGGAGTCGTACTTGCGCGATCTCGGGGGTGGCTTTCTGTTCGCCGGTGGTCCAAGTGGCTACTCGCTCGGGGGCTGGCAGAACACGACGTTCGAACGCATCCTGCCGGTCCGAATGGACGCCGACAAACGGCGGGAAGAGCCGGCGGTGGCCATGAGCCTCGTCATTGATCGGTCCGGCTCGATGACAGGCTTGCCGCTCGAGATGGCGAAACAAGCGGCGAAGGCGACGGCCGATACGCTCTCACCGGATGACCTGCTCGAGGTGATCGCGTTTGACGGCGTACCGACGCGCATTGTCCGGTTTACCGCTGCTCGCCATCGCGCGCGCATTCAGAATGACATTTCAAGAATTGCTGCGGGCAACGACACGCAGATTTTTCCAGCCCTCGACGCAGCGTACCAGTCGCTCTCCGTCGTTCGCGCAAAACGCAAGCACGCGATCTTGCTCACCGACGGCGTAGCGCCGCCTCAAGGTATTCGTGAACTCGTTGCCACCATGAATGCTGAGGGCATGACGGTGAGCGCGGTCGCTCTCGGCTCTGGCATCGACGAGGCGTTGCTCAAGATGATTGCCGAAGTGGGCGGAGGCCGATTCTACAAAGTAGCGGATCCCAATCAGCTGCCGCGTATCTTCACGCGCGAGACCGAGCTCATCAGCAGGCAGGCCGCCGTGGAAGAGTACTTTCAGCCGCGCGTCGTCGGCCCCGCAGATTTCTTGCGCGGCGTCGACATGGCCCGCGCGCCGTACTTGCACGGCTATGTGGCGACCCGCATGAAGCCAAGCCCCGCCCAAGAAGTTCTTCAATCCGAGTTAAGCGAGCCGCTGCTCGCACGTTGGCGCATTGGGCTCGGGTGGTCGATTGCGTGGACCAGTGACGTGAAGAACCTTTGGGCCGTCGAGTGGTTACGTTGGCCCGGATATGGTCAATTTTGGGGACAATTGGTTCGCGAGCACATGCGCCAGAAAAAGCGCCAGGTCTTCGACATGCGTGCCGAGGTCGACACCGCGACTGGTCGAGCGAAGGCGGTGATCGATGCGATTGGTGGCGACGATCGGTTTCAAAATGGCCTCGAC